>JADGHI010000393.1 GCA_019689515.1 Acetobacteraceae bacterium
GGGGCCGCCGGGGGGCGCCCCCGGGGGGGGGGCCCGCCCGCGGGCCCCCGCCCCCCCCAGCCGCCGTACCTGGCGACCGCGCGGACCGGTTCCGGACCGGCACCGCTTGACGGCGCACCGTGCGGCACGCGACTCTGCGCCACCTTGCGCGGCGCCCAACCCCGGGTCGCCGCCTGACGCATTCGCGGGGGAGACGAGTGACATGCCGCAGGTCACGCTCACGGTGAACGGGAAGCAGCACACGGTGGAGGTCGAGCCGCGGACGCTGCTCGTGGAACTCCTGCGCGAGAAGCTGCGCCTGACCGGCACCCATGTCGGCTGCGATACGAGCCAGTGCGGCGCCTGTGTCGTGCACGTCAACGGTGACAGCGTGAAGTCCTGCACCACGCTCGCGGTGATGTGCGATGGCGCGAACATCACCACCATCGAGGGCCTCGCCAAGCCCGACGGCACGCTGCATCCGATGCAGGAGGCGTTCCGCGAGTACCACGCGCTCCAGTGCGGCTTCTGCACGCCGGGCATGGTGATGAGCGCGATCGACCTGGTGCAGAAGAACCCGCAGGGCCTCTCCGAGGAGGAGATCCGCCACGGGCTCGAGGGCAATCTCTGCCGCTGCACGGGCTACCACAACATCGTCAAGGCGATCGCCGCCGCGCAGGAGGTGATGCACGGGCGGCGCAAGGAACTGGCGCGCGCGGCGGAGTAGCGGCGAGGGCGCCTGCCGGCGCCCGGCATCCACGCAGCAGCGCTTCGGGGAGGATGAGATGAACGTCGTCACGCCGTTCGAGGGCATCGGCGCCAGCGTACGTCGCAAGGAGGACCAGCGGTTCCTCTCGGGCCGTGGGCAGTACACCGACGACCTGAACCGGCCGGGGCAGACCTGGGCGCACATCCTGCGCAGCCCGCACCCGCACGCCCGCATCCGCGGCATCGACACGAAGGCTGCTGCCGCGATGCCGGGCGTGCTCGCGGTGTTCACCGGCAAGGACATGGCCGATGCCGGCGTCGGCGGCCTGCCCTGCGGCTGGCTGATCCACAACAAGGACGGCACGCCGATGGCCGAGCCGCCGCACCCGGTCCTCGCGGTGGACAAGGTGCGCCATGTCGGTGACCCGGTTGCCGTGGTGGTGGCCGAGACGCGCGCCCAGGCCCGCGACGCCGCGGAGGCGATCGTCGTGGATTACGAGGTGCTGCCGGCCGTGGTGACCATGGCGCAAGCGCTCGCGCCCGGCGCGCCGCTGGTGCACGACAGCGCGCCCGGCAATCTCTGCTACGACTGGCACATCGGCGACAAGGCGGTGGTGGACGCGGCCTTCGCCAAGGCGCACAAGGTCGCGACGCTGGAGCTGGTCAACAACCGCCTCATCCCCAATGCGATGGAGCCGCGCGCCGCGATCGGCGAGTACGACCGCGGCACCGGCGACTACACGCTCTGGACCACCAGCCAGAACCCGCACGTCATCCGCCTGCTGATGGGCGCCAATGTGCTGCACATCCCGGAGAGCAGGCTGCGCGTCATCGCGCCCGATGTCGGCGGCGGCTTCGGCTCCAAGATTTACCACTACGCGGAGGAGGCGATCGTCACCTGGGCCTCGGGCCGGGTGGAGCGGCCGGTGAAGTGGACGGCCGACCGCGTGGAATCCTTCATGTCCGATGCGCATGGCCGCGACCATGTGTCGAAGGCCGAGCTGGCGCTGGACCAGGACGGGAAGATCCTCGCGCTCCGCGTCTCGACGCTCGCCAACATGGGCGCCTATCTCTCGACCTTCGCGCCCTGCATCCCGACCTATCTCTACGCCACGCTGCTCGCCGGCGTGTACACGACGCCGGCGATCTATTGCGAGGTGAAGGCCGTCTTCACCAACACCGTCCCGGTGGACGCCTATCGCGGCGCCGGCCGTCCGGAGGCGACCTACCTGCTCGAACGGCTGATGGACGTGGCGGCGGCGGAGACCGGCATAGACCGCATCGAGCTGCGCCGGCGCAATTTCATCCAGCCGGACCAGTTCCCCTACCAGACGCCCGTGGCGCTGCAGTACGACAGCGGCAACTACCAGGCCACGCTCGACCAGGCGCTGCAGGCCGCGGACTGGAACGGGTTCGAGGCGCGGCGCGCGGAGGCGAAGCGGCGCGGAAAGCTGCGCGGCATCGGCGTCTCCACCTACATCGAGGCCTGCGGCATCGCCCCCTCTGCGGTGGTAGGCAGCCTCGGCGCCCGCGCGGGTCTCTACGAGGTCGGCACCATCCGCGTGCATCCGACCGGCAGCGTCACCGTGCTGACCGGCGCGCACAGCCACGGCCAGGGGCACGAGACCACCTTCGCCCAGCTCGTCGCCGACAAGCTCGGCGTGCCCATCTCGCAGGTGGAGGTCGTGCACGGCGACACGGGCAAGGTGCCATTTGGCATGGGCACCTATGGCTCGCGCTCGCTCGCGGTCGGCGGCAGCGCGATGATGAAGGCGATGGACAAGATCATCGCCAAGGGCAAGCGCATTGCCGCGCACCTGATGGAGGCCTCGGTCGAGGACATCGAGTTCGAGCGGGGCGAGTTCCGCGTCGCCGGCACGGACAAGAAGAAGACGCTGACAGAGATCAGCGTCGCTGCCTACGTCCCGCACAACTATCCGATCGAGGAGCTGGAGCCGGGCCTGGAGGAGACCGCCTTCTACGACCCGAAGAACTTCACCTTTCCCGCCGGCTGCCACGTCGCCGAGGTCGAGATCGACCCCGAGACCGGCCGCACGCAGGTGGTGAATTTCACCGCCGTGGACGATGTCGGCCGCGTGATCAACCCGATGATCGTCGAGGGTCAGGTGCAGGGCGGCGTCGCCCAGGGCATCGGCCAGGCGCTGCTCGAAGCCTGCGTCTATGACGAGAACGGGCAGCTCCTCAGCGGCTCGATGATGGACTACACCATGCCGCGGGCGGACGACCTGCCGCCCGTCGGCGTCGCGACCCACACCACGCTCTGCACCCACAACCCGCTCGGCGTGAAGGGCTGCGGCGAGGTGGGCGCGATCGGCGCGCCGCCTGCGGTGATCAACGCCGTGGTGGACGCGCTGAAGGAGTATGGCGTGCGGCATGTCGAGATGCCGGCGACGCCGGAGAAGATCTGGAAGATCGTGAACGCCAACCGGCCCCGCATGGCGGCCGAGTAGGAATCAGGGGACGGAGAGCAGGACCATGTACGAGTTTGCCTACCACAAGCCGTCCAGCGTCGCGGACGCGGTGAAGCTCCTCTCCGCCGACCCCGAGGCGCGGCCTGTCGCCGGCGGCCACACGCTGCTGCCGGCGCTCAAGCACCGCCTCGCCCGCCCGACCGCGCTGGTGGACCTCAGCGGCATCGCGGAGCTGCGCGGCATCCGGCGCGAGGGCGACAAGGTGGTGATCGGCGCGCTGGCGCGCCACGCCGAGGTGGCCGGCAGCGACGTGGTGAAGGGCGCGATTCCGGCGCTCGCCCGCCTCGCCGGCACGATCGGCGACGTGCAGGTGCGCAACCGCGGCACGATCGGCGGGAGCGTCTCGAACAACGATCCGGCGGCGGACTACCCGGCGGCGGTGCTCGGCCTCGGCGCCACCGTCGTCACCGACCGGCGCCGCATCGCGGCCGACGACTTCTTCACCGGCATGTTCTCCACGGCGCTCGAGCCCGGTGAACTCCTGGTCGCCATCGAGTTCCCGATTCCCGAGAAGGCCGGCTACGCCAAGATGAAGAACCCGGCGAGCCGCTACGTCATGACGGGCGCTTTCGTCTCCAAGGGGCCGCAGGGCGTGCGCGTCGCGATCAATGGCGCCGGGCCCTGCGTGTTCCGGCAGACGGAGATGGAGAAGGCGCTCGCCGCCAATTGGTCGCCGGACGCAGTGGCGAACATCAGGCAGTCGCCGGACGGGCTGAACAGCGACATCCACGGCAGCGCCGAGTATCGCGCGCACCTGGTCACGGTGATGGCCAAGCGCGCGGTGGCGGACGCCGGCTAGCGAACGAGCAGGTCGCGCCCGCCCTCCGTCCGCGGGTGGGCGCGCCGATGGCGGCTCGCCGCCGGACCATCCCGCGGCGAGGCTGGCGGGAGCCGCCGGGCGCGCGCCGTCTCGGCGCCCCGCGCCCTTCCTGTCAGCGGCTCTGCGCCTGTGACGACGAGCCCTGCTGCGCCTGTTCGGCGGTGGCACTGCCCTCCATGCTCACGCCATTCCCGAGAGCGTTGGCCCATTCCCGGGCGGCGCGGCGCAGGTCGTTGTCGCAGGTCGGGCGGAAGGTGGCGATGATCCGCGTCGCCGCCTCGTGCCAGGCGGCGTACCAGACGGCGATCCTCACCAGGTCCTGCGGCGAGCG
>JADGHI010000394.1 GCA_019689515.1 Acetobacteraceae bacterium
TCGGGGCGTGCGGCGATGCGGCGCGCCCGCGGCTCGGCGGCCTCCAGGGCGGCCTCGGCCTCGCGCGCACGGGCAGCGGCGGCGGCGGCCTCCTCGGTCGCCGCATGGGCGGCCTGCTCCGCGGCCCGCGCCGCCTCCTCGGCCTCGGCGAGCGCCCGCGCCGCGGCCTCCCGCCGCCCCGGCATGGCCTCCTCGGCCGCAGCGAGGGCCGCGTCCTCCGCGGCGAGCCGCTCCTCGGCCGCGGCGGCATCAGCCTCGAGCGCGGTGGCGTGGCCGAGGTCGCGCTCGATCTGGCGTAGCCGCGCCGTCGCCGCCTCCAACGCCGCGCGGGCGCGCCGCTCCTCCTGTTCCAGCCCTTCCGCCTCGACGCGGCGGCGCTCCAGCGCGGTGCGGGCGGCGCCCTCCGCCTCGCGCGGGCCCGGCAGGTTGCGCTCCGCCTCGAAGGCGCGAATCGCGGCCGCCTCCGCGTCGGCCTCGGCCCGCTGCGTCGCCGCCCGCGCCTCCGCGAAGGCCGCGCGCGCGGACTCCAGCGCCGCCATCGCCCGCGCACGCAGCAGCGCGAGCCACTCTGCCTCCGCCTGCCGGACCAGGCCGGAGATGTTCCGGTAACGATTGGCCTGCCGAGCCTGCTTCGCCAGCGACTGGCGCTGCAGGTCGAGCTGCGCGAGCAGGTCCTCGGACCGCGTCAGGTTCGTCTCGGCCTGGCGCAGCTTCAGCTCCGCCTCGTGGCGGCGGGCACGCAGGCCGGCGATCCCCGCCGCCTCCTCCAGTACCTGCCGCCGCTCCTCGGGCTTCGCGCCGATCAGCGCCGCAACCCGCCCCTGGCTCACCATGCCGGAGGCGCGCGCGCCGGAGCCGATGTCCATGAACATCGTCTGCACGTCGCGCGCGCGCAGCTCCCGCCCGTTGACGCGGAAGGTCGTCCCCTCGCCGCGCGTGATGCGGCGCATGATCTCGAGCTCCGACGCCTCGTGGTTCGGCGGCGGGGCGAGGCCCGCGGCCTCCTCGAGCGTCAGCGTCACCTCGGCGATGTTGCGGCCCGGCCGCATCGCGGTGCCGGCGAAGATGACGTCGTCCATCTCCCCGCCGCGCAGCGAGCGCGCGGAGGTCTCGCCCATTGCCCAGCGCAGCGCCTCGACGACGTTCGACTTGCCGCAGCCATTCGGCCCGACGATGCCGGTCAGGCCGGGCAGGATCTCGACCGTCGTCGGCTCGGCGAAGCTCTTGAAGCCGGCGATGCGCAGCCGGGTCAGTGTGGCACGGCGCGCGGCGGCGATCTGCTCGGCGCTGCGCGGGGGTGGGCCGGCCTGCAGGATCTCCGCCCCCTCCCCGCCCGGCGGCGCGTCTTCTCCCTGCGCCCCAGGCGGCGAGATCCTGTCCTCGGTCACGATGCCTGGCGGGTCTGCGCCAGCAATTCGGCGAAGCGGTCGAAGCCGACATTGCCCGTCTGGCGGACCTTGCCGGCCGGGCCGAAGATGAAGGTCGGCGTCGCCTGCACCTGGTATTGCTGCTCACCGCGCAGGCGGATCTCCAGCACACCGCGCCGCAGCGCCTCGTCGTTGGCCGCGGCATTCACCTGCTCGCGCGTCAAGCCGGCGATGGCCGCGATCTTCGCGATCTCGGCCAGGTGGTCCACGCCGCGGGCGTAGGCCCAGCGGTCCTGCGCGGCGAAAAGCGCGGAGATGAAGCCGTCGTAGTGCTCCGGCGGCAGGGCACGGGCGACGCAGTGCGCCGCCAGCGCGAGCTGGTCGAGCGGGAAATCGCGGAAGACGAGCCGCATCTGCCCGGAATCGATCAGCTCCTTCCTGACCCGCGGATAGGTCTCGCGGTGGAAGGCGCCGCAATGGCTGCAGGTGAGGGAGAAATATTCGAAGACCGTCACCGGCGCGTCGGGGCGTCCGACGGAGCGCTCGGTGAGCCGCGGGTCGGTGGCGGCGGAGGGCGCCGCGCCGGGCTGGGCCGCTGCCGGCGGGAAGAGGCCACCAGCATCGGCGCGCCAGAAGCCGGCGGTTGCGCCGAGCCCGGCGGCGCCGGCCAGGAGGAGTCTGCGTCGGCGGTGCAGGATCATGGATTCTCCTTCCGGGATGGCGGCTTCCTCAGGAATCACCGCCCCGCTGCTGGTTGCTCCGATAGACCCCCTGGGCCAGCTTTTCCAGCGCGGCGCGCAGCTCCGCCCCGGCGACGCGGCCGAGAGCCTGCGCCACGCGCGGCGGGACCGGGGCCGGTGCCGCTCCCGGCGCGCGGACGCCACCCATGGTCCCCGTGGCGCCGGGAGCGGGCGGCTTCTGGACGAAGCTGAGGCGCTGCACCACGACCCGGCCGCAATGGGCATTGATCCGTGCGATCAGCTGCGGCGCGAGATGCGCGAGTTCCAGCGCCACCGGGCCTGAGCAGGCGAGCGTCAGGGTTCCGCGGGTCAGGCGGCGCGGGACCGTGACGGCGGCGAGGGCCGGCCCCACCACCTCCGGCCAGTCCGCCAGGATCTGCGCCGCGGCGGGGCTGAACCGCCGGAAGGCCGGCCGGGTCAGTCGCGGAACGATCGCGCCGAGCGGCCTCGGACCGCCTAAATAGCGGTCCGCCTCCCCGCCAACCTGGTGGCGTCCGGACGTTCTGCCGGCGCCACCTTTCGAGTCCCCATCGCTTGTCGCCGCCATCGCCGCCCGTGACCCCTTCCGCCGCCGCGCTTCTCCGCTGGTACGACCGGCACCACCGGCACCTGCCCTGGCGCATCCCGCCCGGCCAGAGAGGAGGCGCCCCCGATCCCTACCGCATCTGGCTCTCCGAGGTCATGCTCCAGCAGACCACGGCGGCGGCCGTCGCGCCCCGGTTCCTGCGCTTCCTCGCCCGCTTCCCGAGCGTCGAAGCACTGGCCGCGGCGCCGGAATCGGCGGTGATGGAGGAATGGGCCGGCCTCGGCTACTACGCCCGGGCCCGCAACCTGCATGCCTGCGCCCGCCAGGTCGCGGCGGCCGGGGGCTTCCCCCGCGATCCGGACGCGCTGCGGGCGCTGCCCGGAATCGGCGCCTACACCGCGGCGGCGATCGCCGCCATCGCCTTCGGCGTGCCGGTCGTGCCGGTGGACGGCAATGTCGAGCGGGTCATCGCACGGGTGTTCGCGGTGACGGAGCCGCTGCCGGGGGCGCGGACGCGCCTCGCCAGGCTGGCGCAAGGCTTTCTCGACCAGCCGGCGGCGCGGGAGCGGCCCGCCGATTTCGCTCAGGCGCTGTTCGACCTCGGCGCCACCCTCTGCACGCCGCGCAAGCCGGCCTGCGCCCTCTGCCCCTGGCGGGAGGGCGAAGGCCGTGGCAGCACCGGGTGCGCGGCGCAGGCGCGCGGCGAGCAGGAGGCGCTGCCGCGGCGGCCGGAGAAGCAGGCGCGGCCGCATCGCCACGGCGCGCATTTCCTGCTCTCCGATCCGGCCACCGGGCGCATCCTGCTGCGCCGCCGCCCGCCCGAGGGGTTGCTCGGCGGCATGCTCGAACTGCCGGGCACCCCTTGGCGCGCCATGCCCTGGGGACGGGAGGAGGCACTCGCGCACGCCCCCTTGCCGGGCCTGCCCTGGCGCCTGCTCCCAGGCACCGCGGAGCATGGCTTCACCCACTTCACCCTGGACATGACGCTCTATGCCGCTGCCCTCCCGCCGGCACAGGCTGACGGCGCCAGGACGCGATTCGCGGAGGGGGCAGCCGAGGGCTGGGAATGGCGGGCGCCGGACTCGGCGGCCAAGGCCCTGCCGACCGCAATGCGCCGCCTCCTTGCGCTTGCCGCGCAGGACGGGACGGCGCTGCCTCCTGCTGCGCCCTGCCTCGCGACGGTGCCGGGCGTGGTGCCCCTTGCAGCCGCCTCGTCGCCATCCTCCGAGGACGAGCCGCCGGCGGCGTCGGCCGCTGCCCCGCATCGGGCCACCCGGGTCCGCAGCCGGCGTCGCTGAATGCGGACCGCCTGACGACCGCGCCCGGTCACGGGGAGAGCGCAGCGGCCCGAGGTGAACGGACGGGCAGGCAAGCGGGATTGCGGCCACAGCGCCGGCAGCCACGCTCATTCTCGCGAGGCCGATTGGGTCGCGTCGGATAAAGCAGATGCCTGCCGCAACGAAGCACTTGCAGCGTGAATTTCGCGTGGGCGTTGCGGACCGATTTCGGGTAATAATCGATCCAGTTGCCTGGGGACGACTGGCCGGGTGTCAGATCCGGTCCCGCGCGCTGCGGCCACGGCGGCCACCTGCCGCGGGAGCGATGGCCGGCCGGGGGCGAGCCCTTGCCTGCGGCCTCTGGGAACCGGCGGGCACTGGCTTGGGCGGGGGAGTGGGGCGCTGGCGGGCCGGGAC
>JADGHI010000395.1 GCA_019689515.1 Acetobacteraceae bacterium
GCACCCGGCACCGCCGCCCCGTCCTCGCCCCAGGCCCGGGGCGCGGCGCAGGGCGCGGCGGCCGCGCATCTGTGGTTCGACCCGACGCAGCTCCCGACCTTCACCGGCACGGTCGAGAGCTACCTGCCCAACCCACGCGGCGAGATCGATCGCCTGGTCTTCCGCGAGGGCCCGCAGGTGGTCTTCCCACCTGACCTGGCGGAGGGGGTGCGCCAGGCCGCCCCTCCCGGCCGGCCCATCACGGTCTGGGGCATCCGCGCGCGCAACGCGCCGGTCATCACCATGCTCGCCTATTCGGCGAACCCCACGGAGATGCCGCCGGTACTGGTGGACCGGCTGCATCTCCGCCCCGCCGAGCCGGGGCAGCTCGAGCGGCCGACGCCGTTGGCCGTCGGCGGCGTGGTCAAGGCGCCCTACTACACGCCCCAGGGCGAGGTCGCCGGCGCGATCCTCGATGACGGCTCGGTCGTTATCCTCACCGCGCGGGCGATGCCGCCGGCCCAGCCGCTTCGCGACCTGTTCCGGCCGGGCGCGCGACTGGCTGCGGAGGGCGTCGGCTACGCCGGCGAGGCCGGGCGCGCCCTGTTCGCCGAGCGGATCGGCGGATCGCCCGAGACCCTGCAGCCGGTGCCGGCGAACGCCGCTTCGGAAAAACCGGCCGGGGATGCACCACCGGCCGAGGCCGCGCCCGCCGCTGCGCCACAGCAGCCGCAACGCTGACCGCACTCGCGCATGGCGGAGTCCACCACGAACAGCGCCGCACCCGGAACGGCAGACGACCCGCACGAGGCGGCGCCGGTGCGGAGCGAGGGCTTCCTCTGCCGCTTCGTGCGCCTGGCAGGCGGCTACTACACCTCCGATGAGAAGTGGTCGGCCTGGGGGCTGACGCTCGGGGTGGTGGTGCTCACCCTGCTGCAAATCGGCGTGCAGGTGCGGTTCAACATCTGGAACCGCGACTTCTTCAACGCGCTGGAGAGCCGCGACCGCGCCGCCTTCTTCGGCCAGATGTACCTGTTCGTCGGCCTCGCGCTGGCGAGCATGGTCACCGCGGTCTTCGCGCTCTACGTCCGCCAGATGCTGCAGCTCAACTGGCGGCGCTGGCTCGTCTTCCGGCTGCAGCAGCGCTGGCTCGAGGGCTCGCGCCACTATCAGCTCAACTTCCTGCCCGAGGCGGCCGACAACCCGGACCAGCGCATCAGCGAGAACACCCGCTGGGCGACCGCGATGGCGGTGGACCTCGCGGTCGGGCTGATGACCAGCCTGCTGATGCTGGTCTCCTTCGTCGGCATCCTCTGGACCCTGTCCGGCCCCCTGCACGTCGCGCTCGGCGCCAACGAGTTCGAGGTCCCGGGCTACATGGTCTGGGCCGCGCTGCTCTACGCCCTGGTCGGATCGGGCCTCACCTACCTGCTCGGCCGCCCGATGGTACAGATCAACATCCGGCGCAACGAGGCCGAGGCCGACCACCGCTTCGCGCTGGTCCGCGTGCGCGAGAACTCCGAAGGCATCGCGCTGATCCGCGGCGAGAAGGACGAGGACCGCGGCCTCCGGCGGGCCTTCGGCCAGGTCGTCCGGGTGATGCTGGACCTGATGCGCTCCGAGCGGCGGCTGATGTGGCTGACCTCCGCCTACGGCATGGTCGCGACCGTCTTCCCGATCCTGGTCGCGAGCCCGCGCTACTTCGCCGGCGCCATCACCCTCGGCGTGCTGATGCAGATCAGCGGCGCCTTCTTCGAGGTGACCAAGGCGCTCAACTGGTTCGTGGACAATTTCCCGCGCCTCGCCGACTGGCGGAGCCATGTCGAGCGCGTCGTCGCGCTGGAGGACACCTTCGACGCGGCCGAGGAGATGGAGACCGAGGGCCGGATCGAGATCGTCGAGGGCCCGACGCCGGACGGGCGCGAGGTCCTGGCCTTCCGCGACCTCCAGATCGCCAGCGCCGAGGGGGCCGTCGTGATCCAGGAGGCGAACGCGGAGATCCAGGCCGGGGAGAAGGTGCTGATCGTGGGCGAGAGCGGCACCGGCAAGTCCACCCTGTTCCGCGCCATCGCCGGCGTCTGGCCCTGGGGATCGGGGCAGATCCGCATCCCTCCGCGCGAGCAGATGATGTTCATGCCCCAGCGCCCCTACCTGCCGCTCGGCACGCTGCGCGCCGCGGTGGCCTACCCCGCTGGCCCCAAGCACTTCAGCGACGCGGCGGTGGTCGCGGCGCTGGAGCGAAGCGGCCTGCCGCACCTGGTGGGGCGGCTCGACGAGGAGGAGCGCTGGGACCGCATCCTCTCGCTCGGCGAGCAGCAGCGCCTCGCCTTCGCGCGCCTCCTGCTGCACAAGCCGCGCTGGGTGTTCCTCGACGAGGCGACGGCGGCGCTCGACGAGGCGAACCAGGATGCGATGATGCGGCTGTTCCAGGAGGAGCTGAGCGGGAGCGCCCTTGTCTCGATCGGCCACCGGCCCGGGCTCGACCGGTACCACGACCGGACGCTGACGCTGCTGCGCTCCGCCGACGGGGCACGGCTGACGGCGCGGCGGCGGCCGCGGCAGCCTCCGGGGCGTTCCTCGGCGCCGCGGCGCCCGGCCGAGCCGGTGGTGGCGGCGGGCCGGGGCGCGCTGCGCCGGCTGTTCGGCCGCGGCAGCGGCGAGGCGTGAGGCGACGCCGGCCGAAGGCGCCGAGTCCGGCCTCCCTTGGCCGCCCGGATCTCCATCCCTGCACACGCGAACGGGGCCGCCCCGGTCGGGACGGCCCCGTCGTGCTCTGTGGGCGCCGGACCGCCTTGGTCGTCAGCGCCAGACCGGCCGGCCGAGATTGATGTCGTTGCCGCTGGTGACCGCGCCGCCGAGCGCCCCGACGCCGCCGCCGATCAACGCGCCGGTGCCGGCATTGCCGCCGGTCAGGGCGCCGACGCCCGCCCCCGCACCGGCGCCGAGCAGGCCGCCCGAGATCGCCCGGTCGGACGTGCTGTAGCCGCAGGCCGACAGGCCGAGGCCGGCAGCGGCCAGGAGGGCGAGGCCGAACTTCCGCGTCATCGCGCAGGTCTCCGTTTTGTCCTGCCGGGAAAACGCTCGCTCCCCCAAGGGGGTTGCCCGGTTCCCCGATTCCGCCCTTGAGCCGGGGCGCCGGGGCGGGTAAGGCACCCCGTCCCCGGCCGGCGCGCGGAATCGTGACATCACCAGCGCCGGCGGCCGGGCGGCGCCCCGTCTTTGCCGCCACCGGAAGGCTGCCTGCGCATGTTCTCCCGCCTGTTCGGCTTCCTCTCCGCCGACATGGCCATCGACCTCGGCACGGCGAACACCCTGGTCTACGTCAAGGGTCGGGGCGTCGTGCTGAACGAGCCCTCGGTCGTCGCCATCGCCGACCTGCGCGGACGCAAGCAGGTCCTCGCGGTGGGCGAGGAGGCCAAGCAGATGCTCGGCCGCACCCCGGGCAACATCGCCGCCATCCGCCCCCTCCGCGACGGCGTCATCGCCGACTTCGAGGTGGCGGAGGAGATGATCAAGCACTTCATCCGCAAGGCGCACAACCGGCGCCGCTTCGCCTCGCCCCTGGTCATCGTCTGCGTCCCCTCGGGCTCGACGGCGGTGGAGCGCCGCGCCATCCAGGAGAGCGCCGAGAGCGCCGGCGCCCGGAAGGTGCTGCTGATCGAGGAGCCGATGGCGGCCGCGATCGGCGCCGGCCTCCCCGTGACCGAGCCCTCGGGCAGCATGATCGTGGACATCGGTGGCGGCACCACCGAGGTCGCGGTGATCTCGCTCGGCGGGATCGTCTACGCGCGCAGCGTGCGCGTCGGCGGCGACAAGATGGACGAGGCGATCATCAACTACATCCGCCGCCACCACAACCTGCTGATCGGCGAGAGCACGGCCGAACGGATCAAGATGGAGATCGCCTCGGCCGCCCCGCCCGAGGACGGCAGCGAGGGCGCCCTGACCGAGGTGAAGGGCCGCGACCTGATGCACGGCGTCCCGCGCGAGGTCGTGGTGAGCCAGCGCCAGATCGCCGACAGCCTCGCCGAGCCGGTCGGCCAGATCGTCGAGGCGGTGAAGGTGGCGCTGGAGAACACCCCGCCCGAGCTCGCCGCCGACATCGTGGACAAGGGCATCGTGCTGGCCGGGGGCGGGGCGCTGCTCAACCGCCTGGACCAGGTGCTGCGCGACGCGACCGGCCTGCCGGTGATCGTGGCCGAGGAGCCGCTCTCCTGCGTCGCGCTCGGCACGGGGCGGACGCTTGAGGAGATGAAGCGTCTTCGCCATGTGCTAACCTCTATGTACTGATTCTCGGCCCAGGCCGGGGGTCCGGCGGGGGGCCCGTCGGCCGGCGGAGGGG
>JADGHI010000396.1 GCA_019689515.1 Acetobacteraceae bacterium
CCGCCTATCCCGCCCTGTTCGAGGCCTCGCTCGCCGGCGTCGCCGCGCGCAGCGTGCGCGCGAGCAAGGGCCGCGACGGCGGCCAGCATCCGCGCGTCGAGATCCTCGGCCTGCTCGAGGCCCGCCTGCTCTCCTTCGACCGCGTCGTGCTCGGCGCGCTGGACGAGAGCGTCTGGCCCCTCGCCACCGATCCCGGTCCTTGGATGAGCCGGCCGATGCGCAAGGAATTCGGCCTGCCGGAGCCGGAGGCCCGCATCGGCCGCGTCTGCGCCGACTTCCTCCTCACCGCCTGCGCCGCGCCCACCGCCGTCCTGACCCGCGCGGCCAAGCGCGGCGGCAGCCCGACCGTTCCGGCGCGCTGGCTGACGCGGCTGGAGACCTTCCTCGCCGGCCAGGGCGGGCTGTCGCTCCCCGCTTCGCCCGCCGCCGCCTGGGCGGCGCAGCTCGACCAGCCGGCGCGCGTCGTGCCCTGCGAGCGCCCGGCGCCGAAGCCGCCGCTCGCCGCGCGGCCGACGGAACTCTCCCTGTCCGACGTTCCGACGCTGCTCGCCGACCCCTACGCGATCTACGCCAAGCGCGTGCTGAAGCTGTTCCCGCTCGACGCGCTGGACGCCGATGTCGGCCGCGCCGAATACGGCACGCTGGTCCACGCCGCGCTCGCGCGCTTCATCCGCCGCCTCGACGACGCCCGCGCCTGGCCCGGCGAAACCGCCGCACGGCAATGGTTCGCCGAGGCCGCGGAGGCGGCGCTGGCGGAGGCCGGCGCGCCGCCCTCCCTTGCCGCCTTCTGGCGCCCGCGTCTCGCGCGCATCGGCGAGTTCGTGCTGGCGCAGGAGGCGCCGCGGCGCACCGCCAACGCCATCCGCCGCAGCCTGGTCGAGGCCGAGGGGCGCATCACTCTCGCCCGCCGCGGCGGCCGCACCGTCACGCTCACCGCCCGCGCCGACCGCATCGACGAGCAGGCCGACGGCAGCCTCGTCGTCGTGGACTACAAGACCGGCAACCTGCCGAAGGACGCCGCCATCGAGGACGGCTCCCAGCCGCAGCTCCCGCTGGAGGCCGCGATGGTGCTGCGCGGCGCCTTCCGCGACCTGCCGGAGCGGCCAGTGGAGCGGCTCGAATACTGGCGCGTCGCCGGTGGGCCGGATGCGGGCGAGGTGAAGACCGTGCGCGAGGGCAAGGAGGTCGTGCAGGACCTCGCCGAGCGGACCTTCGAACGCGCCTCCGCCCTCGCCGAGCGCTTCCTGCTGCGCGAGGACACCGCCTTCGCCTCGCATCCGCATCCGGGGCGCCTTTCGCGCTCCGGCGACTACGATCACCTCGCCCGCGTCGCCGAATGGGCCGGCGCCGAGGACGCGGGTGCGGAAGGGAGCGGCGGCGCGCCATGACGGCTGACATCAGCCCCCGCCAGCAGGCGGAGATCGACCAGGCGCGCGCCTCCGATCCCGCCGTCTCCGCCTGGGTCGGCGCCTCCGCCGGCTCGGGCAAGACCAAGGTGCTGACGGACCGCGTGCTGCGCCTGCTGCTGGAGCAGGACCAGCCGCCGAACCGCATCCTCTGCCTCACCTTCACCAAAGCCGCGGCGGCGGAGATGGCGACGCGCCTCGCCAAGCGCCTCGGCGAATGGGCGGTGGCGGAGGACGAGACGCTCGCGCGCCACATCGCGGCGCTGACCGGCGCCATGCCCGACGCGCGCCGCCTGCGCCACGCGCGCGAGCTGTTCGCGCGGGTGCTGGAGCTGCCGGGCGGGATGCGGATCTCGACCATCCACGCCTTCTGCCAGTCCCTGCTGCGCGCCTTCCCGCTGGAGGCCGGGCTGACGCCGCAATTCAGCGTGCTCGAGGAGGCCGACGCAAACGCGCTGCTCGCCGAGGCGCGCGAGGCGGTGCTCGGCGCCCCTGGCGCGCAGGCGGAGGCGCTGGAGGCGCTGGCCGAGCTGGTGCCGCCCGACGACTTCTCGAAGCTGGTCGCGGCTCTCGCCGGCGACCGCCGCCGGCTGGCCACGGTGTTGCAGCGCACGAAGGGCCTCGCCGGGCTGCGCGCCGCCCTGGCAGAGCACCTCGCACTCACCGAGGCCGCCGACGAGCAGGCGCTGGTCGCCGCCGCCTGCGCCACGAACGATGCCGAACTCCTCGCCGTCGCGCGCCTCAAGCAGGCGAGCCGCAACGACAGCGACCGCGCCCGCGCCGAGCGCATGCTCGCCTGGCTGGAACTGCGCACGGAGATGCGCGCAGCGCGGTGGGACGAGTGGTGCCGCATCTTCCTCACCGCGGACGGCAAGCCCTATGCGGACAAGAACCTCGCCACCAAGGGCGGGCTCGGCAACAACCACCCGCGGGTGCTCGCCGCGATGCAGGCCGAGGCCGAGCGCGTCCTCGCCGTCGAGGGCAGCCGCCGCGCCTGCCGCCTCCTCGCCGCCACCTGCGCCCTGCTCGGCCTCGCCCAGCCGGTCCTCGAAGGCTACGAGACGCGCAAGCGCCACCGCGGCGTGCTCGACTTCGACGACCTGATCGCCCGCGCCGAGGCGGTGCTGCGCGACCCCGGCAGCGCCTGGGTGCTGTTCAAGCTCGACGGCGGCCTCGACCACGTGCTGCTGGACGAGGCGCAGGACTCCAACCCCGCGCAATGGGGCATCGCCGCCGCGCTGACCGAGGAGTTCTTCGCCGGCGAGGGCGCGCGGCCCTTCGCCGGCCTCGCGCCCGAGCGCAGTACCGCCGGCGCCAAATCCGCCGATCCGCCACGCCCGCGCACCGTCTTCGCGGTCGGCGACGTGAAGCAGTCCATCTACGGCTTCCAGGGCGCGGACGCGGCCGGCTTCGCCACCTGGCGCGAGCATTTCGGCCGCGCCTGCGCCACCCTCGGCGGCGAGCTGCGCCAGGTGCAGCTCAACGTCTCCTTCCGCTCCACCGCCCCGGTCCTCGCCCTGGTGGACGCCGTCTTCGCCGAGGGCGAGGCGCGTGACGGCGTGGTGGAGGGCAATGATCTCCTCGTCCACCGCCCGGACCGCGTCGGCCAGGCCGGCGCCGTCGAGCTCTGGCCCATGCTGGAGGCGGGCGAGGTCGAGGACCCGCCACCCTGGGAGGTGCCCGAGGCGCCCCCACGCCACGCCGCCGGCCCCGAGGCCCTGCTCGCCGAAGCCCTCGCCGCCCGCATCGCCACCTGGCTGCGCGAGGGCGAGCCGCTTCCCGCCCGCGGCCGCCCGATGCGGCCGGGCGACATCCTCGTCCTCGTCCGCCGCCGCACCGGCGGCTTCGTCCCGCGCCTCGTGCGCGCGCTGAAGGAGCGCAACGTCCCCGTCGGCGGTCCCGACCGCATCGCCCTGGTCGAGCAGATCGCCGTGCAGGACCTGCTGGCGCTCGCCGACGTGCTGCTGCTGCCGGAGGACGACCTCCAGCTCGCCGCGCTGCTCAAGAGCCCGCTGGTCGGCCTCACCGAGGACGAGCTCTTCGCCCTCGCCCACAACCGCCCCGGCTCGCTGTGGGAGGCGCTGCGCGCCTATCGCGGCTCGGCGGAGCAGCCACGCCTCGCCGCGGCCGCGGACTGGATCGCGCGCCTCATGGCACGCGCCGACCTGATCACGCCGCATGCCCTGTTCGCCGAGGTGCTCGGCGAGCACCGCGGCCGCGCCAGGCTCCTCGCCCGCCTCGGCCCCGACGCGGCCGACCCGGTGGACGAGTTCCTCAACGCCGCCCTCGCCTACGAGCGCGCCCATCCGCCGAGCCTGCAGGGCTTCACCCACTGGCTCCGCCAGGGCGGCGCGGAGGTGAAGCGCGAGGCGGAATCCTCCGCCGACGCCGTGCGCATCATGACCGTGCACGGCGCCAAGGGGCTGGAGGCGCCCGTCGTCATCCTGCCCGACACGGTCGGCACCGGCCGCGAGGACCGCGCCGTGCGCTGGACGGAGGACGGCCTGCCGCTCTGGGCCCCGCGCAAGGAGCACCACGCCCCCGCCTATGTGGCGCTGCTCGAGGCCGAGCGGCGCAAGCGCGCCGAGGAGGAGCACCGGCTGCTCTACGTCGCCCTGACCCGCGCCGAGGACCGGCTGCTGGTCTGCGGCTGGCAGAAGAAGAAGCGGCCCGCCGGCTGCTGGTACGACCTGATCGCCGCTGGCTTCAGCAGGCTCGAGGGCGTGGAGGACCTGCCCTTCGACCCGGCCGCCTTCGGCGCCCCCCCCGACTGCACCTTCGCGGGAAGCCGTCTGCTCCGCCTGGACAGCCCGCAGACCGTCCCGCCCTTCGAGCGCCGGCCCCCGCCGCTGCCCGCCGAGGATGCCGCTGCGGCGACGCCCCTGCCGGACTGGGCCCACCGCCCTGCCC
>JADGHI010000397.1 GCA_019689515.1 Acetobacteraceae bacterium
CCGCCACCATCGCGCCCTCACCCAGCCCGAGGACCCGCCCGGCGGCCGCGGCGGCGCCGAGCGTGCCGGCGACCCCGGTCATGTACCAACCGATCGAGGCCGGGCGCGGCCCCGTCATCAGCGCGCGCCCGACCCGGCACGCCACCTCGTCCCCCGCCACCAGCGCCGCAAGCAGCGCCGCGCCGTCAACCGCGCGGGGAGAAGCAGCGGCGGCGGCAAGCGCCGCGGCGAGGACCGGCGCGGTCGGGTGGATCACCGTTTCAAGATGGGTGTCGTCGTAGCAGTAGTGCGAGGCGGCGAAGCCGTTCAGCACCGCGGCGGCACCGGGCTCCGCCCCCTCCCCTCGCCCGGCGAGCCAGGCGGCGCCCGGCGTGCCCAGCGTCCGATGCAGTGCCGCGTAGGTCGCCTCCCCCGCGCCGCCGACGGCGCAGCCGAACCAGTTGAGCAGCGCCCGCCGCGTCTCGGCCTGCACCGGCGGCGGCAGGCCAGGCCATGAGAGGCCCGCCGTGAAGCGGGCGAGCGCGCGCGTCGCCGTCACGGCCTCCCCCCGCTGCATGGCGACCGGCGGAAGCAGCAGATGGCGCCCGGCACCACGGTGGGGCTCACTCCACGCGGATGCCGGCGTCGCGCACCAGCTCCGCCATCTCGGCGCGCGTCCGCGCGATCCATGCGCCGAACTCCTGCGGCGTGCCCTCGCCCGGCAGGATCGCGAGCTGGTCGAAGCGCGCGCGCACCTCCGGCTCGGCGAGCGACGCCACGAGCGCCTGGTGCAGCCGCGCCTGGATCGGCTCCGGCGTGCCGGCAGGGGCGAAGAGGCCGGCCATGTCGGACAGCACGAAGCCCGCGAGTCCGGCCTCGATCAGCGTGGGCACGTTCGGGCGCACCGGCACGCGCTCGGCCGTCGCCACGCCCAGCACGCGCGCCCGGCCGGCGTCCTCGAGCTGCGTGTTGGTCGAGACGGCGAGCACCGCTGAGTCCAGAACGCCAGCGGCAAGGTCGCGCGCCGCCTCGCCGGCGCCGCGGTAGGGCACCGCGTTCAGCGCCGCACCGGTAACGTGGCGGAAGCGCTCGAGCAGCAGGTGGCTGGCGGTGCCGTTGCCCGAGTGGCCGGCGCTGATCGCACCCGGCCGCGCGCGGGCCGCGGCGATGAAGGCGCCGATGTCGGCGTAGGGGCTGCCGGCCTTCACCGCGATGCTCTGCGGGAAGACGGCGGCCTGGGAGATCGGGGCGAAGGCCGTCGCGTAGTCGAAGGCGAGCCCGCGCAGCAGCAGCGGGTTCACGATGTGCGAGAAGCCGTCCCAGAGGAGCGTGTAGCCGTCCGGCGCCGCCTGCGCGACCGCGGCGCCGGCCACCGTGCCGCTGCCGCCCGCGCGGTTCTCGACGACGATGCTCTGGCCCAGCCGCGCCGCCATGCGCGGCGCGAGCAGCCGCGCCGTGAGGTCGGACGCGCCGCCCGGCGCGAAGGGGCAGACCAGCCGGATCGGCCGCGCCGCCGGCCAACCCTCCGCGGCCCGCGCGCGCCCGGCGAGGAGACCCGGAAGCGGCGTGGAAAGCGCCGCGCGCCGCGTGACGCCCATGGTCGCTCCTCCCCGGTGCCATCCCGGCACACATGCGGGCTGCACCGCGGTGGATAGTCGTACGCCTCGCCCTTCCGCCCATCAATCCGCGAGGGACCGGCCGGGCGGAAGCGAGGTTAACGATTATCGGACCTCATGTTCGCCGCCTCATGCCGGCGCCGGAGCCTCGCGCACCTGCCCGCTGAAGCGGTCACATGCCATGGCATATGCCGGGACCATTGCGGGCCCGCGCTCATGCAACTCGCTCTGGCCACGCAAGCCCAGCGAATGGACCGCCTCCATGGGCGGATTTCCGGGTGGTCAATCGGCGCTCGGTCTGCCTACCATTCATCCTGCTGAAGCGGCGTCAGCGCCGTGGCGCATGGGAGGGTTGGACCATGGACAACAAGGTGCGGCGCATCGGCATCCTCGCCCCGCCCGGCAACGTCGCGATGGAGCGCGAATTGCCGCTCTACCTCCCACCCGGCGTGGTCATGAACCACAACCGCCTCTCCCGCCCGGGCAGCGCCATCAGCCGCGAGTCCCTGTTGGCGATGGCGGAGTCCGTCGACCAGGCGGCGCACGACCTCGCCCAGGCCTACCCCGAAGTCATCGTCTATGGCTGCACCAGCGGCAGCTTCCTCGAAGGCATCGGCAAGGAGGCGCGCCTTGCCGAGCGCATCACCCAGCGCACGGGCATCCCCGCCGTGACGACCTCAACGGCCGTGGTCGAGGCGCTGCGCGCCCAAGGCGCACGCCGCATCTTCATGGTCACGCCCTACCCGGACGCCGTGAACGAGCACGAAGTCGCCTTCTGCGGCCACTACGGCTTCGAGGTCGTGGCGCTCGACAGCTTCCGCTGCCCGACCAGCGAGGACATCCGCGCGATCTCCTCCGACCAGGTGGCCGAACTGGTGCTGGGCAACGCGAGAGCGATCGGCGACTGCGACACGATCTTCATCAGCTGCACGAACCTGCTGACCATGGACCGCATCGAGACGATCGAGGCGCGCAGCGGCCGGCCGGTCGTCACCTCGAACCAGGCCTCGCTCTGGGCCGGCTTGGCGCGCATGGGCGTGCCGATGCAGGGCATCCGGGCGGGCAGCCTGTTCCAGCGCGCGACCACCGCCGCCAAGGCGGCGTGAGGCGGCGCTGACATGGTCATGCGCGCCACGCGCCGCAGCGCGCTCGCCACGGCCGCCTGCGCCGCGGCGGCCCCGGCACGGCCCCGGGCGCAGGAGGCCTTCCCGTCACGCCCGGTGCGGATCGTCGTGCCCTATGCGCCGGGGGGATCCACCGACCTCCTCGCGCGCATCGTCGCCGAGCGGATCGCGCCCGACCTCGGCCAGCCGGTGGTCGTGGAGAACCGTCCCGGTGGCGGGGCGGTCATCGGCAGCGAGGCGGTGGCGCGCGCCGCGCCGGACGGCCACACCCTGCTGATGGCGACGAACGGCTCCCACGCCATCAACGTCGGCATCTTCCGCAGCCTGCCCTACGACCCGGTGCGCGACTTCGCGCCGGTCACCATCGTGGCCTCGGTGCCGCTCGTCCTGGTGGTGCCCGCCGCGGTGCCGGCGACGACGCCGCAGGCGCTGGTCCAGTACCTGCGCGCTCGGCCGGAGCGGACGAGCTTCGGCTCCGCCGGCGTCGGCGCCTCCGGCCACCTCGCCGGCGAGATGTTCAAGCGCCTCGCCGGCCTCGACACGGTGCACGTGCCCTACCGCGGCGACGGGCCGGCGCTGGCGGACCTGATCGCCGGCAGGCTCTCCATGAGCTTCGCCAACCTCCCGGCAGCGATCGGCTTCGTCCGTGCCGGCACGCTGCGCGCGCTCGCCGTCACCACTGCTACGCGCAGCCCGGCGCTGCCCGAGGTGCCGACGATGCGCGAGGCGGGCGTGCAGGACTTCGAGGTGAATCCCTGGTACGGGCTGATGGCGCCGGCCGGCACGCCTCAGGCGCGCATCGCGCGGCTGCACGGACTGGTCGTGACCGCCCTCGGCCAGGCGGAGGTGCGCGAACAGCTCGCCCGCCTCGGCGCCCAGGCCGTCGGCAGCACGCCGGAGGGCTTCGCCGAGGCGCTGAGGGCCGACATCGCACGCTACGTACAGGCCGCGCGTGCGGCGAACATCGAGGCGAACTGAGCGGAGTCAGTCCACGCGTATGTTGCCGCAGGCGATGACCTCCGGTGGGTCTCGGCCTTGCGGCGCAGGAAGGCGGTGAATTCGGCGCGAGCGAGCGGCGCTGCATCGAAGGCGTTGCCCTTCAGGCGGCGCCGCAGCTCGGGCCGCGCCAGCGCTCCGGCCACCATGCGCCCGAGCGGCTGGGCGATGTCATCCGGCAGGCTCGGCGGCCCCGCCATGCCCTACCAGTTCCTGCGCCGCGGGCGTGTCGGGGCTGCGCGACCAGCGCTCGGGGGCCGTCACCGTAAGTCGGCTCACCTGGCCCTGATCGACCCCTCCCCCGCCGCGAAGGGGACGACGATGCGCACCGGGCGGCCCGGCCAGGCGGCGCGGGTGGAACGGACGAGGCTGGCGCCGGCAGCAGCAGCGGCACCGAGGAGCAGGCGGCGGCCCGACGACCGCGGGACGAAGCGGCGGGGCATCGTGCGATGCCTCGCCGGTTCCGCAGGATCGCGGCAAGCGCCGTCTCAGATCCGCCCGAACCCTCCCCCGCCGGGCGTCCGCAGCGTCACCACATCGCCGCGCATCAGGGTCTGCTGCCGTCGGGTATCGACCGGCCTGCCGCCGATCAGCAC
>JADGHI010000398.1 GCA_019689515.1 Acetobacteraceae bacterium
CGATTGGGCGGGGCGGTCGGCCGGCCGGCCTCCCGCCCGGCTGGTCGTACCGGCCGGCTGCGTGAAGGGGCGTAGCTCAATTGGCTAGAGCGCCGGTCTCCAAAACCGGAGGTTGGGGGTTCGAGACCCTCCGCCCCTGCCAATGCCGGCAGGGCCGCGCGGACCACAGGGGGTTTCCGGGGCGACGCCCGCGCGGGCGCCGCCCGGCTTTCGTTGAAGGATTGGGAGTTGGCCAAGCTCGACCCCGCGCAGTTCATCCGCGAGGTGCGCCAGGAGGTGAACCGGGTCACCTGGCCCACGCGCAAGGAGACGCTGATCACGACGGGCCTGGTGCTCGGGATGTCGGCGCTCGCCGCGGTGTTCTTCCTGGTGGTGGACCTCGTGATCTCGCAGATCATGCGCGGCGTGTTCGGGATCGGCTGACGCCGGGGCTGATGCGGCCCGGCCGCGCCGCGGCGCCGATCGGGGCGCGGCGGGACGCGGACAGGACCGCGGGATGAGGGAGGCGCAAGCCGCCATGGCCGAGAAGAAGTGGTACGTCGTCCACGTCTATTCGGGCTTCGAGAGGAAGATCGCCCAGCAGATCAAGGAGCAGGCGGCGCAGAAGGGCCTCGCGGACAAGATCGAGGAGGTCCTGGTCCCGGCGGAGCCGGTCACCGAGGTCCGCCGTGGCCAGAAGGTCGAGACGGAGCGGAAATTCTTCCCCGGCTACGTGCTGGTGAAGATGGAGATGACCGACGACGCTTGGCACCTCGTCAAGAACACGCCGAAGGTCACCGGCTTCCTCGGCGAGCGCAACCGCCCGACCCCGATCCGCGAGGCCGAGGCGCAGCGCATGCTGCGCCAGGTGCAGGAGGGCGTGGACAAGCCCCGGCGCCCGAGCGTGGTGTACGAGGTGGGCGAGCAGGTCCGCGTCGCCGACGGCCCCTTCACCAGCTTCAACGGCGTGGTCGAGGAGGTGGACGAGGAGCGTGGCCGGGTGAAGGTCTCGGTCAGCATCTTCGGCCGCTCCACGCCGGTTGAGCTGGAATACGGGCAGGTCGAGAAGATCTGAGGCGGCGGCGGGGCCCTCCGCCGATCTTCAGAGGCGTGCCGCGGTTCCGAACGCCGCCATCAGCGCCGAGCAGGTGATGAGGTCGAGCGGCATGCGCCAGCGGCTACGCCGCGTCCAGCGGCGGGCGGCGTCCTCGGTGATCGCGTCCGGGTCGGCGCGCTCGAAGCGCAGCGCCTTCGGGATGAAGTCGAAGGCCGACCAGATGCGCATCGCTGCGTGGCTCGCCAGCGCGACGAGCAGCCACTGGCGCACCGGCGGCTGCGACCAGGCCGCGACCAGCGCCGCGAGCAGGGTCAGCTCCAGCGCAATGTGCGCCGGGATCCAGAAGCGCCTCCGCACCAGGCCGCCGCGTTGCGGCTGGATCAGCGCGGGCCGCGCCGGCCAGGCCGGGTCCACGACGCTGAACTCGTAGAGCCCGCCGCCGAGTCCGATCAGGGCGAGGGCGGCGGCGAGCGCGATCAGGACGAGGGAGAGTGTGTCCATTGCACCTCCATGCCTGAGTCACAGTGGTCCGGACGAGGACGCGGGGTTCAGCAGGGCGGCCGGGCGCCGGCCGGCTCCCGTCAGGCGTGACCAAGCGCCGCGTCGGCCGTCCCTGAATAGCGCGCCCTCAGCTCGCGCTTGAGCAGCTTGCCCGCGGTGTTCTTCGGCAGCCCGCCGGCCAGGATCACCTGCTTCCGCGGTGTCGCGGGGCGCCGCCTGGGTGAGCAGCGCGGCGGCGCCGGACCGGCGCGCGCCTGCCCGGCCGCCGACTCACTCGCCGCCGTCATTTCCGTTCTCCTCCCTGGTCCGCCGCGCCGATGCGAACGCGGGGCGAGGAAAGCAGGGGCCGGGGCGTGGGCGGCGGCAGGCGGGTTCATCGCCGCAGGAAGTGGGTCCCCACCGAATCCAGCACCACCACGCCGTCCGCCTCGCGCGAGAGCAGGTAGCGGAGCTTCGCCACGCCGAGCGCGCGGCCCGAGCGCGAGGGCTTCACCTCCAGCACCTCCACGCGCAGCCGGACCGGCTCGTCGGGGCGGAGCGGCGCCGGCCAGCGCGTATCGATCTGGTTGCCGCCGAGCGAGACCTTGCTGAGCCAGCCGCTGCGCATCAGGTGGCCGAAGGTGGCCGAGAGGGTGTGCAGGCCGCTCGCCACCAGTTCGCCGAACAGGCTCTCCCGCGCCGCCTCGCGGTCGAGGTGGAAGGGCTGGGGATCGTAGCGCCGGGCGAACTCGATCACCTCGGCCTCGCTCAGCGTGAAGCCGCCGAAATCGTAAACCTGGCCGGGGGTGAGCTCGTCGAGCGAGCGGAGGGGCGTGGGCGGCGCTTGCGTCTGATTCATGCAGTGCGGTCGGGGCGTCGTTGTATCGTCCCGCGGCACGACGGTGCCGCCGCATCGCGGGCAAGAGGGCGCAAAGGGGCCGTGGAGTGCGCGTCAGGTCAAGGCCCGGCCGGTCAGACGTTCCAGCACGCGCAGCGGGGAACGTTCCGGATGCGCCATGCCCGCGGGGTCGAGGTGGAAGGTCTGCTCCAGTGCGTTGCGGCCGGCATGCGCCGCGTGCGGCACCTGGTCGGTGAACACCATCCAGGCGGTGCCCGGAGGGAAGTCCAGGCGGTGCTGCCGGGCCGTATCGCCTTGGTAGGCTGCGTCCCGCTTCGCCGCATCGTGCAGGTGCAGCATGATGTGATCGTATCGGCTGCGCCGCCCCTTGGTCAGGCCGAGCCAATGCAGCACCGCGGCCGAGCCCGGGAGCGGCCGGGGCACACGCGACAGGAAGGCGCGCGCGAACTCCTCGAAGGGCTCGCCCACGGCCCAGCGGCGGGGCGTGCCGTCCGGGTCCACGTTGACGAAGACCCGCAGGATCCGCCGGCCCCGCGTCGGGCGCGAGGGGAAGGCGTCCACATGCAGCCGCGTGTCGTCCTTGCGCCAGGGCATCGCCCGGCCGGCGATCTCGGTCGGGCGGAAGCTGGTGCGCGCGCGCTCCAGGTGCGGCGCGTAGCCGGGGGCGACGGCGAGCAGCAGCGCCTGGGCCGAATCGGCGAAGCGGCGCATCACCGCGGCCAGGGCGGGGCGCCGGTCCGGCGGCAGGGCCGTGCCCTTGAGGACGCCGGTTGCCGGGTCGTAGCTGACATTCTTGCGGCTGCCATCGGATTCGGCAGCGGCGAGCAGTTGCCATTCCGCCGCGTCCAGCGCGAAGGCGAGGCGCGGGAAGACCAGCACCGAGCCGGATTCCAGCGCCTCCTGCGCTTCCGCCTGCAATGCGGGGGCGAGCGGATCGGTCCAGCTCGCGACGGGCAGGGCGAGCATGGGGGAAGGCGGCCGTGCGACGGCATGCGCGTCCATGCGCGCGCTCCTTCGTCCGGCGGTCGGTTCCTCGGTCCGGCTTCCCGGCGAACCGTGCCGGTCCGCGCCGCCTGTCCTCGAATTGTCGGGGGATGCTAGCAGCGGCCGTAGGGGTGGCCAACAAGCGACCGGCCCGCGCGGGCCTCACTCCCGTGCCAGCACCTGGTCGTTGAGCCAGGCGGCAAGGCGCGACCACCGGCGGCGGCCGGCGGCGGCGGGGCGCAGCGCAGCGGGGTCGTACTCCTCGCGCACCCAGTCGAGGAAGGGGCGCCGTCCCTCCGCCTGGCGCGCGTAGAGCCGGAAGACGTCGCCCAGGATCCCGGCACCCGAAGCGCCGAGATGGCCGAAGCGGGCCGACATCTGCGCCAGCGCCTCGGCCGCCGTCCGGCCCTCCTCGGCGACGAGCAGATAGACCCCGGCCGCGAAGCCGGAGCGGTCGGCGCCGGACTTGCAGTGCACCAGGGCGGGAACCTCCGTCCTGCGCAGCGTCTCGGCCAGCGCGAGCAGGGCCTCGCGGGACGGCGCGGCGCGGCTGCGCAGCGGCACGTCGATCAGCTGCAGGCCGAGCCGCGCTGCCGCCTCGCGCGACAGCGCGTCGGAACCGTTGCCGCAGGCGCCGCGCAGGTTGACCACGCTGCGCAGCCCGTAGCGCCGCGCATAGGCGGCGAGCCGCGCGGGCGTCGGGTGGTTCGAGCGGTACAGCCGCCCCGGCACCACCGTCCCGAAATTGCCCCAGCCCAGGCGGAGCAGCCCGTGGTCCACCAGCAGGCTGTCGAGCCAGGCGTTGGCGCGCCCGCGCCGCGAGGCGAGGTCGCCGCGGAAGATGCTGTCCATGTCGTGCGCCTGCACATCTGCGCAGGCGGGCCCGGGAAGCGCAAGGGGCCATCCGGCCGGCCCGCCCGCCGGGGCGCCGGCCCCGCCCCGCGCCCCC
>JADGHI010000399.1 GCA_019689515.1 Acetobacteraceae bacterium
CTACGCGGCGCCCGAAAGCCAGGTCGGAAGGCCGGGCGGGGGCGGCGGCGGAGGTGCCAGCTCCGCGTCGCCCCGGCCGACGACGCGCTCATGCGTTGCGACGGTCCGTTCGAGCCACTCGAGGCGATCCGGCCGCACGCCTGGCGCCCGCGTCTCAGCACCGACGTTGCAGAGCCGGTCCAGGATCTCGATCGCCTTGCCCCAGAACCGGCCTCCCTCCTCGGAGTTCCCGGCCTCCAGCGCGTACAGGCTGAGGATCTCCCCGGTGGCGTGGGCGAGATCGATCCCGAGATCCGGGCGCTGGTCGTAGGCGGCCTGGTCCAGCAGGTCCGCGATCCGGCGCCGCAGGCCGCCCTTGAACAGCCCGATCCAGGCGCGGCCGAGGACGCCACGGCGGCGCGCTAGGGAGTGGCCGGCATCCCCGCCGCCGAGGACCAGCGGCAGGACCTCCTCGGCCAGCGCCCGGCGGAGGAGCTCGGTGCGGGCCTCGTCCAGCCCGTCGTTGGTCCCGATGATGCGTGGTGCGAAGGGCTTGAGGCGCCGGCGCACCTCCGGCGGCATGCGGTCGTTGATGATGATGGCGAAGGCGCGGATGACGGGCGAGGCCGTCATCGGCGCGTCGGTGCGGCCCTCTCCGGCGAGGCATGCCACGAAGGACATGATGCACATCGTGCGCGCAGCCGGGTTGCCGACGCATCCCACGAGCTCGATGCCCTCGTAGATTCGCTCCAGTCGTGGGTCTTCAGGCATCGGGTCCTCCTCTCGGTTTGCCGACTCCTCCGCCGAGGAGCCGGCGCCGCGGCGACCGACCGCGGCTGCGCCATTGTCCGTCCGGCCAGCGGCTGCCAACGCTCCGCGCCGTCTGCCGAGGCGTAATCCGCGGGTGCGGTCCGATCGGCCTTCCTGGCCGATGGAGGTGGGATCGATTTTCAATCCGCACAAATGAAATATATTGGCCGTTCAGAACAATAATTTTGCATTATCCGCGTGCGAGCGCAGGGGCCTTCCGCACCGTCGCCGGGATGCTCGCATGGCTGCCAAGCGCGCCCACGCATGTCGCCCGGACGACACTCGGGGCGCGCATCCGTCCCTGCGCGTGCGGAGACAGTGCGCGTGCGGAGACAGAGTGTGTGCAGGGACAGCGCCGACCTCCGGCCGCCTCGCAATCGCGGTCGCCGCGATGGCACTCGTGACGCTGGGGGCGCGGCCGGCAGCTGCTGGCGGTGCGCGGCCTAGGTGCCGAGGCCCGGGCGCTCGCCGACCGCCACTTCATGGAGACGGTGGTGCGCCTGCACCGCGCCGGCGAGAGCGCGTCCTATACCGGCCTGCAACCGGCCGGGACCGGCTTACGGCCCGGCCATCCCGGCCGCCGAGCGGGCGCTTGAGACTGGCCAGGCCGGGCCGCGGCTCGGGCTGCTGACCCAGGATCGGGCCTCCAGGTCGCCGAACAGCCGGAGCGTGCGCGGACGCACGAGGGCGCACCGGCTGAGCCGCACGGCGCGGCGCAGGTCGCGGCGGCGCGCGAGCGGCTGAGCCAGGAATTCGCGTTCATCGGCTATGCCGGGGCCTCCACCAGGCGCTGGCGGGCAGCATCCACGGCGAGGCGGGCGCCGAGGGCAATCATGATTCGGCTGCGGGCCTGAACTCCCGCCCGATTGCCTCGTCGGCCGCGGCACCGCGCCGCCGGTGGCGTGGCCGATGGCGCCGCAAGGCGGGAGAGCGCCCTTGGGTGGGCATTGCGTCTCCCGGCTTCGACAACGACTCCTGCGGTGCCGCGAAGCTGCGTCGAATGGCATGCGTCTAACGCATGGCGGCCCGGCCCATTTCCGGAATCGCGCATGGCAGAAATCGATTAGCATGCAACTTGTCCGACGGGCTTCGTCGGATAGGGTCGTTCAAGGTGGTGTCCGCTTCGGGCGACGCCTCGAACCCCTTCGTCTCCCAGACGTGAAGCCTCCCTGTTGACTAGCCCGCTAACCCATTGGGTTAGCGGGCATCTTCTTTTTCAGACGGCCCTGTTCTTGGCCATCCGCCTCGGTCCGGCCATCGTTCGGGGCAGTTCCGCTGAGGTGTTCATGCGGGGACGGCGGCGCGTCGGCATGCAGATCCGACCAGTGGCTGACCTCCGTAGGCCCGCATGCCGGTCGCAAGCGGATCTGCCCGCAATGTGGCGATGGGGCGGGTCCGCTTCGCGGCGGCCGGGTTCGGGCCAACTCCGGCGCCGCAAATGAGAGCGGTGCCCGCCGCCGCGTTACGCTCGGTCAGCGCCCTCCGCTGCGGGACATGCCCGACCCGCCGCCCGCGCCGCCCTCACTGGGCAGGAACCCGCCGCCGGTCAGCGCGTCCTGGCCCGCCTGGGCCCGCCGCAGGCTCTCTGCGTTGAGTTGGTCGGCCATGTTGTCCTGCGCCGAGCGGGAGCGCGAGTGCGTGGAACGGCGTGTGGAACTGCGTTGGCTCGTCGTGTGCTGCCGGGGCGCGGTCTGCTGCATCTCCTGCTGATCCCGGACACCGCTGCCCGATGGCGGCATCGACTGCTGCTGTGCGAGCGCCGCCGCAGGCACGGCCACCGCTCCAGTGGCCGCCAGCAGGACGAAGGCCGCGAGAGGATTGGTGCGACTTGGCATGGCGTCATTCCCTTCCTTGCGTGATGGTCCGGGCTTGCGTCTGGGAGAGCCGACGCGCCGGACCTGGCCAAGCGAAACGCCGGGCACGGGGAAATGGTTCGCTCCAGGTGCGTGAGAGGCGAGGTGACCCGCTCCGCGCGGGCTACCTTCGGTCCCCCCTTCTGCCGGTCATCGGATGCGTCGTTAGGTGACGATGTTCGGCGGATGCCGGGCACGGGCGACCCGCTCGCCAGGCGGCACCTCGCGGTCGAGGGCGGCACTGCGCTATCGGGGCGTGAGTTCCACGCGCGAGTGAGCCTCTTTGCACCGGTAGTTCGATCAGCGTCCCGTCGGCCGTGTGTTCCGCGCGTGTGTGGGCCTCTTGCCGAGGCCGTAGCAGGCATCCCGTTCCGGCCCGTCTACGCCGCAGCCACAGGGGATGCCGCAGCGATGCCGGTGATCGGCAGGGAAACCGCAGGAGACGCTTTCGCCGCCGACCCCGATCTCGCGCTGTTCCGCCCGATTGAGATGCAGGCACGGCCGACTGACCGGATGCCCGGTTCCGCGCACCGCGGTGTCGCCAGGGCCGAGACGTCGTGCCAACAAACCCTCTGCCCGCCACTGTCGCGGCGTGCCGCGGTTGCACGGAATTGTCCGTCCGGCGACCGCCCGGGCGGGCGGCAGCGATGCGTGCGGGTGGGGAGATGGCGTGATGACGGAATGCATCGGATTCCTGGGGCTCGGCTCGATGGGTGGGCCGATCGCGGCGCGCCTCGCGGCCTGGGTGAGGGGCAGGGGTGGTCGCCTCCTCGTATACGACCCGCGAGAGGAGGCGCGTGCCCTTGCGGCCAAGGCCGGGGCCGAGCCGGTGGCCGGCGGCGCGCGGGAACTTGGCGAGCGCTGCGCCCTGGTGCTGGCCTGCCTGCCGTCGCCCAAGATCTCGGAGGAGGTCGCGCTCGGGCCGGAGGGCGTGGCCTCCGCCCCGGAAGACCGCCGCGCGCTGCGCACCTATGTCGAGATGTCCACCATCGGCGGCGCGGCGATGCGCCGCATCGCCGAGGGCCTCGCGGCGCGCGGCGTCGCGCTGGTTGACTCGCCCATCAGCGGCGGTGCGATCGGGGCGCAGACCGGCGTGCTGGCGGTGATGGCCGCGGGAGCGCCGGAGGCGGTGAGCGCCGCCCGCCCGGCGCTCGAGGTGGTGGGCAACCGCTTTTTCGTCGTTGGCGACGCGCCGGGGCTCGGCCAGGCGATGAAGCTCGCCAACAACCTGCTCTCGCTGGCCGGGATGGTGCTGACCGCCGAGGCGCTTTCGCTCGGCGCCAAGGCTGGGCTCGACCCCGCGCTGATGTGCGAGGTGATCAACGCCGGCACCGGACGCAACAGCTCGACCGACTCCAAGTATCCGCGGGCGGTGCTGACCGGCACCTTCGATGTCGGCTCCACCAACCGGATCGCGGCGAAGGACATGGCGCTGGCGATGGAGGAGTTCGCCGCGCTCGGCGTGCCCGCGCCGCTGACCGGCCTGGCGCGCGAATTGTGGGCGCTCACCATGGCCACGCAGGGCCCGGAGGCGGACATGACGACGGTAGCGCGGATGTACGAGGGCTGGGCCGGCGTGTCGCTGCGCGCGCGCGGCGGTGGCGGTGGCGAGGCCGGAACGGCTGCCGCGGATTGAGGCCGGCCCCCGGGTGGGT
>JADGHI010000400.1 GCA_019689515.1 Acetobacteraceae bacterium
CGACATCCGTCCGCTGCTGAAGGCGCTGGAGGCGCGCGGGCACGCGCTCGCCCTGCCGGTGACGCCGCGGCGCGGGATGCCGCTGCTGTTCCGGCGCTGGCGCTGGGGCGAGCCGCTCGGCCGCGGTCCGCTCGGCACGCGCCAGCCGGAGGAGGGCGAAGCGGTGCGGCCGGATTTCCTGCTGGTGCCGCTGCTCGCCTTCGACCGCGCGGGGCGGCGGCTCGGCTACGGCGGCGGGTACTACGACCGGACGCTCGCGGCGCTGCCCGGCGCGGAGGCGATTGGCTGCGCCTATGCGGCGCAGGAGATGGACGAGGTGCCGGCGGGGCCGGAGGATGCGCGCCTCCCGCGCGTGGCGACGGAGAAGGGCGTGCTGGTCTGTGGAGGTGCCTCGGCGTGAGAATCCTGTTCCTCGGCGACGTCGTCGGCCGCAGCGGGCGCGACGCGGTCGCCGCCGCCCTGCCCGCGCTGCGCGAGCGGCTGCGCATCGACCTCGCGGTGGTGAACGCGGAGAATGCGAGCCACGGCTTCGGCCTCGGGCCGGACATGGCGCGGGCGCTGTTCGCCGCCGGGGCGGACGTGCTGACGCTCGGCAACCACGCCTGGGACCGCAAGGAGATCATCCCCTACATCGAGACCGAGCCGCGGCTGCTGCGGCCGCTGAACTACCCGCCCGGCACGCCGGGACGCGGAGCAACGGTGGTCGAGGTGCCGGGCGGGCGCCGCGCGCTGGTGATGCAGGCGATGGGGCGGCTGTTCATGGACCCGCTCGACGATCCGTTCCGCGGCCTGCAGGCGGAGCTCGCGAAGCACCGCATGGGGGCGCAGGGCACGGTGCAGGCGGTGGTGATCGACATCCACGCCGAGGCGTCGAGCGAGAAGGCGGCGGTCGCGCACAGCTTCGACGGGCAGGCGAGCCTCGTCGTCGGCACGCACACGCATGTGCCGAGCGCGGATCACCAGGTGCTGCCGGGGGGAACGGCCTTCGTCACCGACGCCGGCATGTGCGGCGACTACGACAGCGTGATCGGCATGCACAAGGTCGCGGCGACCCTGCGCTTCTGGAAGAAGATGCCGGGCGAGCGGCTGTCTCCGGCGGAAGGCGAGGCCACGGTCTGCGGCGTCTTCGTCGAGACCGACGACGCGACCGGGCTCGCGCGGCGGATCGCGCCGGTGCGCCTCGGCGGGCGGCTCGCGCCGGCGATGCCGGAGGACTGATCCTATCGCGGGCGGAACCACCGATCGCGCGGGTTTCACGCGATCGTCACCGCGCGGCGCGTGGGTTGGTCGTCAAATGCGATCGCAAGGAAGGCACCGGGCTTCGGCGCCGTGCAGGGATGCGCGCCGGGCCCGGACGGGAGGCGTCCATGCCGCAGGAGGCGAAGGCGAATGAGGAGGTGCTCGGGCGTTCCGTTCTCGGTGGCGCGGCCTGCGGGTTGAGTTTCGCCGGGGCATCCTTCGACGCGCTCGCACGTTCCGTCGGGCGCGGCGCGCGCGCGGCGCGGAGGGCGGTGGCCGACGACGTGGCGCGCCGGCGCGCGCTGTCGGCGGCGGACGCGATGCCAGCGCCGAGACCGTCGGAAAGGTGGCGGGACGGTTCGCGTTAGACGCTCCCGGGCCAGGGCCGGAACGGATTGGTCGCTGCACGGGGCGGGCGTTCGGCGTGTGCTCGCCTGCCGATGTTTGCGCAGAATGGGAGGCGTCGCTCCGCACGCATGCTCGACGGGAATTGCAGGTGATGTGGAGTTGACGCCCGGCCGCGAAGACGTTCCGCTGTCGTCCAGAGACTGGCTGCGCCCGGCGGTTGCCACGGCGGTCTCCCATGGCGCCTGGGCGCTGCACAGGCGAAGCGCTTCGCGCAGAGGGGAGGGAATGAGGGCGAGCGCGACGACCGCCGCAGTCCGGGACCGGACCGCCGGCCGTGTCGCCGTGCCGCCGGCGCCGCCTGGGGGGCGTCTCGGCAGGGTCCGCCTCCTCCGTTCGTGGCGGGTCCTGCTGCCCGCCGCGGTCGGGCTGCCCTTGCTGATCATGGCGGGCGCCGCCTGGCTGTCCTGGCAACAAGCCTGGCGCGCAGCGGAGACCGAGATGGCGCATGCCGCCGACGCGGCGGCCGAATACGCGCGGCGCCTGCTCGACGGGCAGTTGCTGCGCATCGAGTTCGCGGAGGAGCTGCTGAACGGCCTCTCCGATGCGGAGATCCGCGTCCGCGAGCCCGAGCTGCACGCGCGGCTGCGCCGCGGGGTCGCCAGCGGAGCCGTTTCGGATGCGGAGGGGCCGCCGAGCGGTCTCCATGTCCTCGTCCATGACCGGAACGCGTTCCCGCTGGTGTCGAGCGCGAGGCCCAGCGTGCAGCGCGACCGGCCCTACATCGACCCCGCCTTGGCTGCGGAGATGCGCGTGGTCCCGCCCGGCGAGGTGCGCATCACCCCGGTCTATCCGGGGCGCGACACGGGGCGCCAATTCTTCTCGCTGGCCCGGCGGCGGGAGCATGCCGGCAACCGCCTGCCGGAGGGCGAATTCGACGGCTTCATCGTCGCCTCCGCCTATGTGGACGCGGTGGCCGACGCGCTCCGCCGCCTTGCCCCGAGCGCGGAGGATGCGGTCGCCCTTGTCAGGGCGGACGGGGCGGTGCTGGCTCGTTCCATGGGCTTCGAGCCCGGCCGGCCGGTGCCGCGGCTGGGGCCCGACAATTCGGCGCTCGCCGCGATGCGGCGGGGCGAGGCGCGCGCCGCGCGGGTCGGGCGTTCCACCGCGGACGGCAGGGAGCGGATCGCCGCCTATCGGCGCGTCGAGGGCTGGCCGGTCTATGCCGCGGCCGGGCGGGACCGCGCCGTGGTCGCCGCGCGATGGCGCGCGGGGGCGCTGCCGCTGCTCGGGCTCGGGCTGGCGGCGACGGGGCTGCTCGCCGCGCTGACGCTGCTCGTGCGCCGCAAGCAGGAGGAGCTCGCCGCGGCGAATGCGGGCCTCGAGGGACGGGTGGCCGAGCGCACGGCGGCGCTGGTGGCGAGCGAGCGGCGCAACCGGGAGGTCCTCGATAGCCTCGGGGACCTGCTCTACGCGCTCGACCGTGACGGGCGGGTCCGCTTCGCGAGCCGCAGCCTGCTCAAGGGCTGGGGATTGGGCGAGGAGCGGGTGCTCGGGCGCCACCTGCTGGAACTGTGGCCCCCGCTCGTCGGCAGCCTGGTGTGGGAGGCGGTGCGGCGCGGCATCGAAGCGCGCGAGGAGTCCCATCTCTGCACGGTTTCTCCGGTCCTTGGCCGGTGGGTCGAGATGGACGTCCACCCGCCCGGGGATGGCGGCGTGACGGTCGCGGTGCGCGACGTGCACGACCTGCGCGAGGCGGAGATCGAGCGCCGGCGCGCCGAAGGGGAGCTGCGCGACCTGCTCGCCACGCTCGACCTCGGCGCGATCATGGCGCGCGACCTCGATGGCACGGTGCGCTTCTGGTCGGCGGGCTGCGAGCGGCTCTATGGCTGGTCGGCGGCGGAGGCGGCCGGGCGGTCGGCGCATGCGCTGCTCGCGACCCGCTTCCCGGTGCCGGTGGCGGAGGTCGAGGCGGCGCTGCTGCACACGGGCGAATGGCGGGGCGACCTGCGCCAGCGCCGGCGCGACGGGTCGGAGGTGGTGGTGTCGGCGCACAAGTCGCTGCGGTGCGACGCCGCGGGCCGCCCGGTGGCGGTGGCCGAGAACCTTACCGACGTCACCGCGCTGCGCCGCGCGGAGGAGCAGCTTCGCGCATCGGAGGAACGGCTGCGGCTGGCGCAGGAGGTCGGCGGGATCGGCGCCTGGGAGCTCGATCTCAGGACCGGCGAGCGGCACTGGTCGGACAGCGGCTACCGCATGTGGGGGCTGGAGCCGGGCGAGCCCATCACCCGCGACGTCGTCCTGTCGCTGATCGTTCCGGAGGACCGGGCCGAGGCACAGGCCGCGATCGAGCAGGCGGACAGCTAGGCCGGCCCGCTCCCGGTGCAGGAATTCCGGATCGCGCGGCGCTCGGACGGGGCGGTGCGCTGGATCCGCACCCGCGCCGAGGCGATCGCGGACGAGCGGGGCCATGTCGTGCGTCACATCGGCATCATGCGCGACGTCACCGAGCATCGCCTGGCGGAGGAGCGTCAGGCGCTGCTGATGCGCGAGCTGGACCACCGGGCCAAGAACGCGCTCGCGGTGGTGCAGGCGGCGCTGCGGCTGACGCCGAAGGACGACCCGGAGGCCTACGCGCGGGCGGTGGAGGGGCGCGTCGCGGCGCTGGCGCGGGCGCACACCATGCTGGCGCGCGGGCGCTGGGTG
>JADGHI010000401.1 GCA_019689515.1 Acetobacteraceae bacterium
CCCGTTGGAGCTGCCAGAGAAAGACACGCGCCATCGCCACGAGCCACGCCGCGTCCAGAGCGAAGGCGGCCGCCAGGTGCCCCCAGGCGATCCGCGCCCCCTCCCCACTCGCCGCGCGCAGGCCCTCGAAGACATGCGCCGCGGGCAGGGCCCAGGCCACGGGCTGCAGCAATTCGGGCAGCGTCGCCACCGGGTAGAACACGGCGCAGAACGGCGTCAGGCCGAACACCACCGACCAGGCCAGCGCCTCCGCCCCTGCACCGTGGCGCAGGATCAGGGCCGTGACGCCGAGCGCCACCGCCCAGCCCATCACCATCAGCGCCACCCAGAAGGCCACCACCACCGGCCCCACCGCGAACAGCCCATAGCCGTAGAGCAGCCAGGCAAGCGCGACCGCCGGCAGCACGCCAACCGTCGTGCGCACCACGGAGAGCGCCATCAGCCCGGCCAGTAGCTCGCGCGGCCTGAGCGGCGAGACGAGGATGTGGCCAAGGTTGCGGCTCCAGATCTCCTCCATGAAGGAGAGGGTGAAGCCCATCTGGCTGCGCAGCGTCACCTCCCACAGCAGCGCGCCGCCGAGCAGCAAGCCCGCCACGGCGGCGCCCGTGCCCGCGCCGCCCACCTGCGCGCCGGCGAGGTAGGAGGAGACGAAGCCCCAGACCAGCATCTCCAGCGTCGGCCAGTACATCAGCTCGAGCAGCCGCGGCCAGGAGCGCCGGAACAGCGCCAGGTGCCGGTAGGCGAGTCCCCAGATCCGCCGCAGCGCGCCGTGCGCCATCACCGGCCCCTCACTGCGCTGCCGCCGCCGGCGATGCGCGCCGCCGGTCACGCGCGATGTCGAGGAACACCTCCTCGAGGTCGTCGCGGCCGTATTTCGCGAGCAGCGCCGCCGGGCTGCCCTGGTCCACGATGCGGCCCTGCTTGAGCATCAGCACGTGCTCGCAGAGCCGCTCCACCTCGCCCATGTTGTGGCTGGCGAGGAGGATCGCCGCGCCGCTCTCCGCCCGATAGCGCTCCAGCCAGCCGCGCACCCAGTCGCCGGTGTCGGGATCGAGGCTCGCCGTCGGCTCGTCGAGCAGCAGCAGCTCAGGGCGGTTGATCAGCGCCTTCGCCAGCGCGACCCGCGTCTTCTGCCCGGCCGAGAGCGCGCCCGCGGGGCGGTGCAGCAGCTCGCCGAGCTGGAGCTGCTCCGCGAGCTCCGCGATCCGCCGCTCCGCGCGCGGCACGGTGTAGAGATGGGCATAGACGCGCAGGTTCTCGATCACGCTGAGACGCTGCGGCAGCGCGACATAGGGCGAGGAGAAGTTCATCCGCGCCAGCGCGGCGAAGCGCTCCTCGCCCGTCATGTCCCTGCCGAGCGCGAGCACGCGCCCCGAGGTCGGCACCAGGATGCCGAGCAGCATGGCGATGGTGGTGGTCTTGCCTGCGCCGTTGCCGCCGAGCAGGCCCCAGGTCGCCCCGCGGGGCATGGCGAAGGAGAGGCGGTCCACGGCCGGCACGGCCGCGCCCTCGTAACGCTTGGTGAGTTCCTCGACCAGCAGTGCGGGAGTGCCGTCCATGCCGGCAGGGATAGGCGCCGCCTCCCGGCCCGCCAAGCGGTGCCTCGTTCCGGCCCCGGCGCGGCGCTGCCCTATCCGGGCACCCACGACCTGCGTTCAACCAAGCGCCCCTGGAACAGGGTGATGCCCATCTCCCACCCCCAGGCGATGGTCGAGGAACGCTCGACCCCGGCGAGCACCACCCGCTCGGGCTCCGCCGCCAGCAGGGTGGCCGCACGCGATCGCACCGCCGCCGCCTGCGCGGCCGGGCCGTCGAGCCGCAGCAGGTCGAAGCGCGCCCGCACCACCGGCAGCAGCGCCGCGAGCGCCGGTGCGGGGAGGTCGAGCATTACCCTGTGCCCCCGCAGGCGCAGGAAGTCCCGCGCGAAGGCGTAGCCAGCCGGATCGCGCAGCACGTCCTCGGCCGGGAGCGCCACGGCGAGGCCGCCCTCGGCCCGCAGACCGGAGGGCAGCAGCGCGTCGAAGCGCAGGAACTCCGGCGCGGTCACGCTGTCGAGGGCGAGCGGCAGCAGCAGGGGCCGCCGCAGGTCGCGCAGCTCCTCCGGCCGCGCCAGCCCGGCCAGCAGCCGGCGGTCGAGCGCCCGGCGCAGCCTGTGCGCGAGCCGCGGCGCCGCGTCCAGGTCGGCCCAGGGCAGCAGCGCCGCGGCGACCTCGGGCAGCGAGACCCGGCGCTCCTCCCACAGCAGCTCCGGCCCGGCACCGTCCTTCCGGGGCAGGCGGCAGATCGTCTGGCGGCGGAGGAAGGGTGTCAGGTCCACGGTGGCCAGGGCACGCTCCGCCGCAGCCAGGGAGGCGCCGTCGAGCGGCATCCTCAGCGGCTGCACCGCGGGGAACCCGAAGCCGGCATCTCCGGTGGCGGCGGCCTCCGCCGCGGTCAGGCCGAGCGCCGTCTCGACCGCGGCCAGCACCGCCACCGCCTCCTCGGGGAGGCGAAGCCGCCGCACCAGAGGCCCGGCCGCCGCCCACTCCCCGGTTCCAACCGGCGCCAACTCCTCCTCGAGCATGGCGCGCAACGCATCGTACGCCGTGTCGAGTTGCTTCGCCCAGGCTCCGCCCACGGCGATCACATCCCCGTTGGGCAGGGTGGTGACGCGGATGCGCGGATGCCGCCGCAGCGGCGCCAGCGCCTCGCGCAGCAGCCCGGCATGCCGGGCACGGCGGTCGCGCCGCAGCGCGGAGAGGCGCAGCAACAGCGCCTGGCGCTGGACCCCGGCCGCGACGGTGTCGCGCACCAGCGCGACCAATGCCATCGCCTCTGCCCGCAGAGGGCGATAGGTCTCGGAGGCGACAGCGCCGGCTTCCATGGCGCCGCCATCCTCGGATGGCGGCGGTTCGTCCGCCAGTTCGGGTCCCGCGGCCAGCGGTCGCGGCCCGGCCCAGTCCTCCCCGGCCAGCAGCATCACCCGGGGAGACCTCTGTCAGAGGGCAGCGGCGTCGCGAGCAGCGGGAGATTGGCGCAGCCCGCCCTGCCCGCTGCATCGGTGGCCGCGGCCCGCGCGGCGCAGTCCGCGACGGTGCAGCCGGAGGCATGGGCGCAGGCCAGGCGGCGCGCGGCAGCGAGCGCCTGCCTGATCCACGGCCCGCCGAAGCGCGTGATGCCCTGGGCGCTGCCCCATTCCAACGCCTCGGCGCCGTCGCAGCCGAGCAACAGCAGCCGCGCCGGGTCGAGCCGGCGCAGGGCCGCAGCCACCGCGCGCTCCTCGGCGAGGCGGGGCGACCAGCGCAGCGCCAGCCAGTCCGCGGCGGCGAGGACCTCCGCATCCGGCGCGATCAGGCTGAGCGCCTCCGCATCGAGGCCGTCGAGCGCGACCGACAGGGCGCCGCCGCGCGGGGTCCGCAGCCCCGCCAGCCCCTCCGGCCGCGCTGCGACCGCCGAGAGCGGCAGGACCAGCACCGTCCCAAATGGCGGCCCGGTGTCGTCGCTCGCGCCGCCGAGGATCGCCGCCGCATCCTTAGCCGCGCCTGGCGACGGCAGCGCGACGAAGAGCGGGACCGCCGCCTCCACGCCGCCGAGCAGCGCCCGCCTCGCCGCCGGATCGGCGAGCACGGATGCCAGCCGCGGGGCAAGGGCCTCCGCCGCATGGCCGAGCAGGTCCGCGTCCTCGGCGATCGCCGGGCCGAGCGATGTGGCCAGCGCCTCCGTCCCGACGAACAAGCGGATGCCGGCGAGGGCGGGCGGCTCGCCCGGTTGCAGCCGCAGCAGCACCTCCCGGCGCGCCACCCGCCCCAGGGGCAGCGCCGCGATCCGGCCGTCGAGCTCCGGCGGGACGGGCTCGCCCGCCGCCGCGCCCGACCGGAGGAGAGAGACCGCGCAGGTGGCGGTCTCCGGCAGGATCTCGGCCAGGCCCGGCGCAATGGCGTGGCCGAACAACCGCTCGAGCGTCGTGGCGACGCGCTGCGCCTCGGCCCTGGGCACACCCAGCAGCGCCGGATCGCCGCCGGCCGCATCGCCCCCTATCGCTGCCAGCCGCGCCTCCCCACCGAGGCGGGTTGCCTCGGCCGCGAGCAACGCCTGGGCCACGCGTCGGTGCGCCGCCCTCACCACCCCCGCCGGCGCGGCGGAGAGCCGCAGCACGACCTGCGCCCTCTCCTCACCCAATGCTGCGGCGACGGGCGCGCCTCCTGACGACTCCCGGAGCGGTCTTGGCGCGGTGATAAGGGAGGGCATCTCTGGGGGCGAGGACCGACAGACGGGTTTCAGGGGGGGGCGGCGACGGAA
>JADGHI010000402.1 GCA_019689515.1 Acetobacteraceae bacterium
GGGGGGCGCGGAGTTGTTAAAAACCCACCGCCCCCGGCGGGGGCGGGGGCCCCCCCGCCGCCGCCGCGTGCCGCGCTGCCTCCCGCCGCTTCGCCGCCTGCGTGGACATGGCGCCAATCCTCCTCGCGGAGCGGCCGGGGAAGGCCGCACTGCCCTCTCTTCGCCCGAGTGCGGCATCCGGCCACGCCGCGCCTATGGCGTCGACGGGTCGCTGGCCGATAGGCGCGCTGCATCGCCTCCATGCCGCATCGGTCGTGGCCGTGGCGGCGCGCCGTGCGCACCCTGCGCGCCGTCCGTAACTTCCGCCGTGGAGCGGGCGAAGCCCACATCGAAGCGCCCGAGGCTCCGCGGCGCCAAGCACTCCGAGGAGAGCGTCATGCAGAAGAGCCGCATGGTCCTGAGCGCGCTTGCCTGGGCGGCCGCGATCTGGATCGCCTACGAATTCCTCTGGTACGAGCAGTACAAGCTCACCGGCAACCCGGGCTCGGTCGAGGGCGTGTTCCAGCCGCTCGCCACCTGGTTCGGCGTCCCCGCGCACGAGAAGCCGATCCGCCTCGGCGTGGCCAGCCTGGAGATCCTCGCCGCGGCGCTGGTGCTGATCCCGGCGACGCAGGTGCTCGGCGCCGCATTGGCGCTCGCCATCATGAGCGGTGCGATCTTCTTCCACACCATCGGCCCGATCGGCATCGACCCTTACGGCGACGGCGGTCGCCTGTTCAAGGAGGCGTGCTTCACCTGGGCGATGGCCGCCTTCGTCCTCTATGTCCGCCGGAGCGACGCCGAGGCGCTGGTGCGGCGCGGCCTGGCCCGCTTCGTTCGCCCCGCGGCGGCCTGATCTGTGGGCCCGCTTGCATTCGCCGGAGGAGGCCGCGCCGCATGCGCCCGTCCGTCACCCGCCCGCCGCGCGACCTCCGGCTCGATCTCGTAAGGGGGTGGCTGCAGCTCTCGATCTTCGCCTCGCATGCCTTCGGCTCCTTTGTCGGCGGATGGCTGATCCATGCGGCCTGGGGGCTGTCGGATTCGTCCGAGCAGTTCGTGCTCCTCTCCGGCTTCGTCCTCGGCTCGGTCTTCGCGCTGAAGGCGGCGCGCGAGGGAGAGGGAGGGGCGGCGCGGAACCTGCTGCGGCGGGCGGGCCGGCTCTACGCGACGCATCTCGCAGTGTTCGCCCTGTTCGGCGCCATGATCCTCTGGGCCGAGCGCGCGCTGCCGCTGCCCGGCGAGGCGGCCGCGCAGGGCTGGACGCTGCTGGCCGAGCGGTCTGATGTCGCGCTCGCCCTGGCTCCGACCATGCTGTGGCAGCCCGCCTTCATGGGCATCCTGCCGATCTTCGTCTGGTGCATGCTCCTGTTGCCGTCCTTCCTCTGGCTCGTGGCACGCATCGGCACGGCGGCGTTGATGGCGCCGGTTGGGCTCTATGCGGGCGTGCATCTGTTCGGTTGGGCGACGCCGGCGCTCGGCGGAAACGGCATCGCCTTCGACCCGCTGGCCTGGCAGGTGCTGTTCCTCGGCGGAGCCTGGCTCGGCCGGCGCACGCTGCTCTCGGGCGGCGGTGCGCCTGTGCTGCCGCCGCGCGATCCGAGGCTATTGGCGCTGGCCGCGGCGGTGCTGTTGTTCGGCCTGTGGTTCCGTTTGGTGCAATACGGCTGGATCGCAGGACCGGCGATCGACGCCACTGCGGTCGTCGGCAAGGAGCGGCTGGCGCTGCCGCGGCTGCTGCACGCGCTGGCGCTGGCCTACCTGGTTGGCGCGCTCGTGCCGCGCGAGGCCGCCTGGATGCATCGGTGGCTGCCGCAGGCCCTGGCCGCCGTCGGGCGGCACAGCCTGCATGTGTTCTGCCTCGGTCTGTTCCTCTCCTGGGGCGCGGCGACGGCGTTCCGGCTGTGGCCCGCCGCCGTCGCTTGGCTCGATCCGTTGGCGATCGGCGCCGGGTCCGCGGTGCTGATCGGCTTTGCCCAACTCCTCGAAAGGCGGCGCGGGAAGCAAGCATCGGGGCACCTCGCTTTCGAGGTGGCGCGGTCGTCCGAAGCCCGCCGCCTCGGCGGGGCGCCGCCGCGCGCGATACCCTCCGCTCCGGGGGGCGTAGTTTGACCTTCCTCGGCACCGGCGCGTCCTTTGCCTGGTCACCCGGGGAGGCGCGGGCCCGCGTGTCCTATGCGGATACGGTCCCTGGATTTGATGACACCGGCCCCGCATCACGGTGTTCCCACCAGGCGTCTCGATTGGACGCGAAACCCCCGTGCGGCCTGCGGCTTTGCCGTCTCGATCCACCCGACCAACGTATCGGTCGGGTGAGGGCCGCCTACTGAGGTGGGGTCGAACCTGCCTTGTGATGCTATCGCCGTTCTTGGATCGCCGTTGAGGACGGAGGCGGTTGGCGTGCTGAAGATCATCACCGGGGGTCGAGCGTCGGCGCCGTTGGCGGCCGGAGGAGCAACGCGGATCCTTGCGGAGTTGGACGAGCCTGGAGCGAAGTTCGCCGAGGTGGCGCGCCGGCAGGAGGTAAGCCGTGGCCTGCTGCGGCAGTGACGGGACGCGCAGCGGCGCCGGACGCTGGTGGCGGAGCATGTCGTGTGGGAGTTGTCTGCGCCGGCGCCGCAAGGAGAACCGACCGCATCGTCACCTTCGACCGACCCGGGTATCCAACGCGACGACAGGGTCGAGATCGTGCTGCCGGATGGCACGGCGCTGCGGGTCTCCGAGCGGGCGGCACCATGGCCCTGCGTCTTGAATGATTGCTAAACCGAGCCGATGTCGAAACTTATGAACGATACAGCCTACGAACTCGCGCCGGTAGTTTTGCTTCCGGCGGCAGCACGACGATACTCGTGCGACGCTACGGCGGACGTCGAACCCCGTGGCCGTAGCATCGAGTATGCATCGGAATGCCGATAATGAGAGCGTGTTTGAGAAGGGGATTCCGGTGTGGCACGCGGCGTGATTCATGGGGTGTCGCCCCGATGGACGACGCCCGATGCCGACCCGACGCCGCCGCTCCTATCCGACCGACCTGACCGACGCGCAGTGGGCGGCGATCGCCGAGCTTGTGCCCGAGGGGCGTCCCGGCGGCAGGCCGCGTGCCGCGTCGTCGCGTGAACTGGTGAACGCGATCCTCTACGCGCTGCGGGGTGGGCAGGCGTGGCGCCTGCTGCCGCACGATTCCCCGCCGTGGCAGACCGTCTACTACGACCTGCGCCGCTGGCAGGCCGAAGGCGTTTGGGAGCGCATCCATCACGCCGCGCTGATGGCCGACCGCGAGCGGGCGGGCCGCGAAGCCAGTCCCTCAGCGGCGATCATCGACAGCCAGTCGGTCAAGACCGGAGATCAAAAGGGGGCTCACGTGGCTGCGACCCGGGCAAGAAGATCGCGGGCCGCAAGCGGCACATCCTGACCGACACCGATGGCCGCCTGCTCGCCGTGCAGGTCCATGCGGGCGACGTGCAGGACCGCGACGGTGCCAAACCGCTGCTGCGGTCGGACGCACGCATCCGACCCCCCCGCCGCTGGGCCTTCGTCGAGACCGTGTTCGCCGATGGCGGCTATGCCGGAGGGCTCGTCGCATGGGCGAAGGAGGAGACCCACCTCGCGCTGTCCGTCGTCAAGCGGCCCCGCGCCCTCCCGCGCTTCGAGCCGTTGCCCCGCCGCTGGGGCTTGGGGCAGCGCCCCAAGCCGAGCGGACATTCGGATGGCTGATCAAGAACCGCCGCCTCGTCCGCGACTTCGAGCAGCGCGTCGACGTCGCCGAAACCCTCATCCGCATCGCCGCTACCGCGACCATGCTCCGGCGCATCATCTGATCGCACCGCCCCTTCTCAAACACGCTCTGAGTGTTCTGCAATCAGACTGGCTGTGCAGAAAGCCCAAATTCGCGAAATCGTCTGTCAAAAAGGTTGCGGTTGGTGTTACTATCATCCGGTCGATGTTTCAGCAAAGGAAGCGGTGGTAGTATCGAATTTTTTCCAAAAAGAGATGATTACTTTCAAGACGAATTCTGTAAAAGGATTGAGGCATATAGCGCCAGAGTTGCTAAAAATCCTCAAGGCAGCAGGCATACGATCGTGCGCGAGAACATCGCCTGTCCTGCGCTTGGGCTTGACAATACTTGTAGCATCTATCAGGCACGCCCTAACGCATGCCGCGGAACGGACTCGTTCGACGCGCGCATCTGCGAGGCCTCCCAGGGGCGATCTCCTCTTGGTTGGGCCTTCCTCAATCGAAGGCCCGGTTCTGAATGGTCGGTTACTGGGTCATCGCGCGGCCCTGGCCTTGAACTA
>JADGHI010000403.1 GCA_019689515.1 Acetobacteraceae bacterium
GCACGGCTTCGGGCGCGGCGAGTACCAGTACTTCGCCACCCCCCTCCCGCCGCTGGTCGCCGCGCTGCGGCGCGCGCTCTACGCCCCGCTCGCCCCCGTCGCGTCGCGCTGGGAGGAGACGAAGTATCCGCCAACCCTCGACGCCTTCACCGCACAATGCCACTCTGCCGGGCAGACGCGGCCGACGCCGCTGCTGCTGCGCTACGGGCCGGGCGACTACAACTGCCTGCACCAGGACCTCTACGGCGCGATCGCCTTCCCGCTGCAGGTCGTGGTGCTGCTCAGCGCGCCGGGGCGCGACTTCACTGGCGGCGAGTTCGTGCTGACCGAGCAGCGCCCGCGCATGCAGTCCCGCGTCGAGGTGGTGCCGCTCGCCCAGGGCGAGGCTGCGGTCTTCGCGGTGAACCGCCGCCCCGTGCGGGGCACGCGCGGGACCTACCGCGTGACGATGCGCCACGGCGTCAGCCGCGTTCGCTCGGGAGAGCGCTACACGCTCGGGATCATCTTCCACGACGCGGCGTGAGCCTCCGCCGCGCTCGCCCCTACGCCGCCGCCACGCCCCGCCCCGGAACCTTGCGCCGGAAGGCCAGCGCCTCCGCCACATGCGCGCGGCGTACCGTCTCCGATCCCGCCAGGTCGGCGATCGTCCGTGCCACGCGCATCGTCCGCACATGCCCACGAGTCGAGAGGCCGAGCTTCGCCACCGCGGCCTCCAGCAGCCGGTCCGCCTCGGTGTCCAGCGTCGGGTGCAGGTGCCGCGCCTCCGCCTCCGCGTTGCAGACGGGACCATTCTCGCCATAGCGCGCGCGCTGTCGCTCACGCGCCGCCTGCACCCGCGCGGCGACCACGGAGGAGGGTTCGCCCGCCGGCGCGCGCGCCAGCTCGCCGGGCGCGAGGGGCATGACCTCGATCGTCAGGTCCATGCGGTCCAGCAGCGGGCCGGAGAGCCGCGCCTGGTAGTCCTCTCCGCAGCGCGGCGCGCGGCCGCATTCGCGCGACGCGTCGCCGAGATAGCCACAGCGGCAGGGATTCATCGCCGCGACGCACTGGAACCGCGCCGGGTAGGTGACACGCGCATTCGCCCGGCTGATGGTGGTGCGCCCGGTCTCCATCGGCTGGCGCAGCGCCTCCAGCGCGGGGCGCGGGAATTCCGGCCACTCGTCGAGGAACAGCACGCCGCGATGCGCCAGGCTTATCTCGCCGGGGCGGCCGCGGCTGCCGCCGCCGACCAAAGCCGCCATCGAGGCCGAGTGGTGCGGCTCGCGGTAGGGCGGGCGGGTGACCAGGCGCCCGTCCTCCAGCATGCCGGCGACGGAGTGCACCATGCTGACCTCCAGCGCCTCGGCCGGCGTGAGGTCCGGCAGCAGCCCCGGCAGCCGCGCGGCGAGCATGGACTTGCCCGAGCCTGGCGGGCCGATCATCAGGAGGTTGTGGCCGCCCGCGGCGGCGATCTCCAGCACGCGCTTGGCGCTTTCCTGCCCCTTGACCTCGGAGAGGCAGGGGCCGGGGCGCTGCCCGCTGGCGTTCAGCGGCGGCGGCGAGGGTGGCGAGAGCACCTGCGTGCCGCGGAAATGGTTCATCAGGGCCGGCAGGTCGGGCGCGGCGAGCACCTCCACCTGCCCGGCCCAGGCGGCCTCGCCGCCCTGCGCGGCGGGGCAGATCAGCCCAAGCTCGCGCGCCGAGGCGGCGATAGCCGCGGGCAGCACGCCGGCCACCGCGTGGATCGAGCCGTCGAGCGCGAGCTCGCCGAGCGCGGCGTAACCGGCCATCTCCTCGCGCGGCAGCAGGTCCATCGCCGCGAGGACCGCGAGCGCGATTGGCAGGTCGAAATGCGAGCCCTCCTTGGCGATGTCCGCCGGGGCGAGATTCACCAGCAGCCGCTTCGGCGGCAGGGCAAGGCCGAGCGCGGTGAGCGCGGCGCGCACGCGCTCCTTGCTCTCCGCCACCGCCTTGTCCGGCAGGCCGACGACGAGGAAGGCGGGGAGGCCGGGGGCGAGCTGGACCTGGACCTCCACCGGAACGGCATCGATGCCGAAGAAGGCGAAAGTGGCAACGCGCGCGATGGTGGACATGGCGCGCCGGAGGGTGGCCCGCGGTGCGGAGCGGCGGAATTCCTGGCGCTACGCCTTGACGGCGATTTCACGCCGCCCGGCGGGACCGGTCAGGGCGGCTCCGGCGCGGCGTCGCGCAGCGCTGTGCTCCACAGCGCCGTCGGCGACGGGAAGCACACCGGTTCGACGCGGTCGGCCGTGCCGGCGATCGGCCCTGCCCAGAGGGATGCAAGCCGCGCGATCATCCGCTCCGGGAGCGGCACGTGCCCGCCCTGGTGCAGCATGACATGCGGCACCCAGGCGCTGGGACGGTGGCGCGGATGCCAGAGCGCAGGAGGCAGCGCCGCGTGCAGGGCGGCGTCGCGCGCCAGCAAGGTCTCGGTCACGACCGGCACGGTCCAGAAAACCGGTGTCTCCCCGGAAGCCGCCGGAATCCGGCGAGGTGGAGCGGTAGCGTGTTCCAGTCCTAGGTGGCCGCGGCGCCCCTGACGCGCAGGTTGTCCTCCGGCGCCCCGTCCGGGCAGACCGCGAGGGTGAGATGCGGCGGATATTCGGCCTGTTCCGGAATCGGGCCGCAGCCCACCGCCTCGGCAGCCGCCGGCGAAGGGCCTCGACGCGCAGAGCGACGGCGGGGTCCAGCCGCAGGGTGACAGCGCAGGGCATGGCCGCAGCCTGGCCTGACCACGGCCGGCCCACGCGCCCGGCTCAATCGCCGATCCGGAAGGCGTCGGCGATGCGCCGCACCGCGCCATCGGCGGCGACCAGCATCACGTCGAAGCGCATACCGGCCGCGCCATGCCCCGGATGGGCCGCGAGCCAGGCCTCCGCCGCCGCGATCAGCCGCGCGCGCTGGCGCGGAGTGAGCGCCGCCGCGGCCTCGGCAAGGCGGGGGCGCGCCTTCACCTCGACGAAGGTGAGCAGCCCGTCGCGCTCGGCGATCAGGTCGAGCTCGCCTGCCTCGGTGCGCAGGCGGCGGGCGAGGATGGTCCAGCCCTCGCGCTCCAGCGCCGCGGCGGCGCGCGCTTCGGCGGCGCGGCCGCGCGCCTCGGCGGCTTCGCGCAGCGCCCTGGCATCGACGTTCCGCATCGCGTTAGGGATGCCAGACCAGTCCGGAGAGCGCCATGCGTCGCCGCGTTGTGACGGTCCTGTTTGCTGCGGTCCTGATCCTCTTCCCCGCATCCGGGCGCACAGAGCCCGTCCTCGCACAGCGCCAGATGGTCGCCGCGGCCCATCCGCTCGCCGCGCAGGCCGGCCTCGCCGTGCTGCGCGAGGGCGGCAACGCGCTGGATGCCGCCGTCGCGGTGCAGATGGTGCTCACCCTCGTCGAGCCGCAGTCGAGCGGCATCGGCGGCGGCGCGCTGCTGCTGTTCTGGGATGGCGAGGCACGCGCCCTGCACGCCTGGGACGGACGCGAGACCGCGCCGGCCGCCGCCACGCCGACGCTGTTCCTGCGCCCCGACGGCACGCCGATGGCGCCGCTCGAGGCGCGGGTCGGCGGCCGCTCGGTCGGCGTGCCCGGGACGGTGGCGATGCTCGAGGCGGCGCACCGCGCGCATGGCCGCCTGCCCTGGGCGCAGCTCGTGGAGCCCGCCGCCACGCTGGCCGAGCGGGGCTTCCCGGTCTCCCGCCGCCTCGCCGAGGCGATCGCCGGAGAGGCCGAGCGCCTCGCCCGTGACCCGGAGGCGCGCGCGCTGTTCCTGCTGCCGGACGGGCGGCCGCTGCCGGAGGGCCATGTGCTGCGCAACCCCGCCCTCGCCGCGACGCTGCGCGCCATCGCCGAACAAGGTGCGGCGGCGTTGCACCGAGGCCCGGTCGGGCGGGCGATCGTCGCCGCCGTGCGCGGGCACCCCACCAACCCCGGCGGCATGACGGATGCGGACCTCGCCGCCTACGAACCGCGCCAGCGCGAGCCGGTCTGCGTGCCCTACCGCCGCTTCCGCGTCTGCGGCTTCCCGCCGCCCTCCTCCGGCGGGGTGGCGGTGGGGCAGATCCTCGGCCTGCTCGCGCATTTCGACATGGCGGCGCTCGATCCGCGCGGGGCGGAGGCGGCGCATCTTCTGGCCGAGGCCGGACGGCTCGCCTTCGCCGACCGCGCGCTCTACCTGGCGGATCCGGACTTCGTGCGGGTGCCGGCGCGCGGGCTGCTCGACGCGGCCTACCTCACGGTGCGCGCGCAGCTCATCGAGCGGGACCGCGCCCTCCCCTC
>JADGHI010000404.1 GCA_019689515.1 Acetobacteraceae bacterium
CGGCGCAGCAGCGGCAGCAGCCGACGCAGCAGGGGCCGCCGCGGGCTGCGGGGCCGGCCTGGCCGACGGCGCACCGGCCGCGATGGTGCCGAGCACCGCGCCGGGAGCCACCTCCGCGCCCTCCTGCGCCAGGATGGACTCGAGCGTGCCGGCGGACGGCGCGTTGACCTCCACCGTCACCTTGTCGGTCTCGAGCTCCACCAGGGGCTCGTCCGCCGCCACCGGGTCACCGGCCTTCTTGATCCAGCGCGCCACGGTGGCGCTGCTCACGCTCTCGCCCAGGGGGGGCACCACGATCTCGGTCGCCATCGTCCTCGTCTCAATTCGTGTCCTGATGCCGGCCGGCCGGTCGGTCGGCGTCCGCGGCCTAGAGGCCGAGCGCCTCGTTCACCAGAGCCTGTTGCTGCTCCTGGTGGACCTTGGCGAGGCCCGTGGCCGGGCTCGCCGCCTCCTCCCGCCCGACATAGCTGGGCCGCTTCGCCTTGATGTCCAGTTCCGTCAGCACGCGCTCCAGCCGCCGGTCCATGTAGGTCCAGGCGCCCATGTTCTCGGGCTCCTCCTGGCACCACACCACCTCCGCGTTGCGGTAGGGCGCGAGCACGCGGCGCAGGCTGTTCACCGGGAAGGGGTAGAGCTGCTCCACGCGGATCAGCGCGACGTCGTCGATCCCCTTCGCGCGCCGCTCCGTGAGCAGGTCGTAGTAGACCTTGCCGGTGCAGAGCACGACGCGCCTGACCCGCTCCTCCGGCACCAGCGCGTCGGTCTCCGGGATGACGTAGCGGAAGGCGCTGCCCGGGCCGAATTCCGACAGCGACGAGACCGCGAGCCTGTGCCGCAGCAGGGACTTCGGCGTCATCAGCACCAGCGGCTTGCGGTAGTTCGCCTTGAGCTGCCGGCGCAGGCCGTGGAAGTAGTTGGCGGGCGTGGTGAAGTTGCACACCCGCATGTTCCGCTCGGCGCAGAGCTGGAGGTAGCGCTCGAGCCGGGCGGAGGAGTGCTCCGGCCCCTGCCCCTCGTAGCCGTGCGGCAGCAGCATGACGAGACCCGACATGCGCAGCCACTTCGTCTCGGCGCTGGAGATGAACTGGTCGATGATCACCTGCGCGCCGTTGGCGAAGTCGCCGAACTGCGCCTCCCACAGCACCAGGGTGTGCGGGTCGGCCAGCGAGTAGCCGTACTCGAAGCCGAGCACGCCGAATTCCGAGAGCAGCGAGTTGAACGCCTCGAACCGGCTCTGCCCCGCCCGGATGTTGTTGAGCGGCACGTACTCGGCCTGGGTCTGCTGGTCGATCAGCACGGCGTGGCGCTGGCTGAAGGTGCCGCGCTGCACGTCCTCACCCGAGAGGCGCACGCGGTGGCCCTCCAGCAGCAGCGTGCCGAAGGCGAGCGCCTCGCCCGTCGCCCAGTCGATCCCCTCGCCCGCCTCGATGGCGGCGCGCTTGGCCTCGAGCTGGCGGGCGATCTTCGGGTTGACGTTGAAGCCCTCCGGCACGCGGGTCAGCGCCGCGCCCACCTCGCGCAGCACCGAGAGGTCCACGGCGGTGTCGTCCAGCCGCTCCATCTCCTCCTCGGAGCCCACGGCCTTCAGCCCGGTCCAGTGCCCCTCCAGCCAGTCGGCCTTGTTCGGCTTGAATCCCTGCGAGGCCTCGAAGGCCCGCTCCAGCTCAGCGTTGAAGGCGTCGAGCATCGCCTTCGACTCCTCGGCCGGCACGACGCCCTCCCGCGCCAGGCGCTCCGCGTAGAGCGTGCGCGTGGTCGGCATCTCGCGGATGCGGGCGTACATGATCGGCTGGGTGAAGGCCGGCTCGTCGCTCTCGTTGTGGCCGTGGCGGCGGTAGCAGACGATGTCGAGCACGACGTCGGTGGCGAATTTGTGCCGGAACTCGGCGGCCAGGCGGGCACAGAACACCACCGCCTCCGGGTCGTCGCCGTTCACGTGCAAAATCGGCGCCTGGACGCTCTTGGCGACATCGGTGGAGTAGAGGCCGGAATAGGCGTGCGCCGGGACGGTGGTGAAGCCGATCTGGTTGTTGGTGACGATGTGCACCGTCCCGCCGGTGCGGTAGCCGATGAGCTGGCTCATCGCCAGCGTCTCGTACACCACGCCCTGCCCGGCGAAGGCCGCGTCGCCGTGCAGCAGGATCGCCATGACGGAGCGGCGCGCCTTCGTGTCGCCCGCCATGTCCTGGCGCGCGCGCACCTTGCCGACCACCACGGGATCAACCGCCTCGAGATGCGACGGGTTGGGCTGGACCGAGAGGTGCACCATCCGCCCCTCGATCTCGATGTCGGTCGAGGTGCCGAGGTGGTACTTCACGTCGCCCGAGCCCTGCACGTCGTCCGGGTTCGAGCTGACGCCGGCGAACTCGGAGAAGACCTGGGCGAAGGGCTTGCGCACGACGTTGACCAGCACGTTGAGCCGGCCGCGATGCGCCATGCCGATCGCGATCTCGTTCACCCCGTCGCGCGCGGCCTGGGCGATCACCTCCTCGATCGCGGGGATGGTGCTCTCGCCGCCCTCCAGGCCGAAACGCTTGGTGGTGGCGAATTTGCGCGCGCAGAAGGCCTCGAAGCCTTCGGCCTCGGTCAGGTGCTGCAGGATCTCGCGCTTCGCCGCCGCGTCGAAGGCGTTCGTCCAGGGCGCGCCCTCGATGCGCTGCTGGATCCAGGACTTCTGCTCCGGGTCCTGAATGTGCATGAACTCGACGCCGATCGGGCCGCAGTAGCTCGCGCGCAGGATCGCCATGATCTCGCGCAGGGTGGCGGTCTCGCGCCCGAGCACGCCGGCGATGTAGATCGGGCGGTCGTAATCGGCCTCGGTGAAGCCGTAGGTCGCGGGGTCGAGCTCCGGATGGGGCTTGGGCTTCTGCAGGCCGAGGGGGTCGAGCTGCGCCTCGAGATGCCCGCGCACGCGGTAGCTGCGGATCAGCATCAGGGCGCGGATCGAATCCACCACCGCCTGGCGCTGCGCCTCGGCATCCACGGGTGCCGCCTTCCGCGCCGGCTGCGCCTCGGGCTCCGGCGCAAAGCCGCCGCGCGGGCGGGGGGCCCAGGAGGCGCCCATCGCGTCGCTCAGGATCGCACGGGCATCGTCGTTCAGCGCCTCGAACAACGCGGCGAAGGAGGGGTCCACGCTATTGGGATCCTCCACCCAGCGGGCGTAGAGGTCGGCGAGGAAGGCGGCGTTCGCCCCCGTCATCGCGCTCGCGAGGATGTCCACTCCGGCCATCGTTCTCCTCCTCGCCGGGGGGGGGGGGGGGGGGGGGGCCCCCCCCCCCGGCCGGTGCGGTTCCTGTTCAGGCACGCGCGCGGATGGCGCGCGGCGAAAAAAGCGCCGCCGGCACTCTGCGGCGGCGCCCCTTAACATAGGATCGAGGGCGAAAACGCGGCAGATGCGCCTACGGGAAACCGTCCCTGGCGGAGATCCGGCCCGCCGCCGGGCTAGCCCTTCAGCGCCTTCACCATGGTCGAGCCGAGCGCCGCCGGGCTCTCCGCCACATGGATGCCGGCGCTGCGCATCGCCTCCATCTTCGCCGCCGCGGTGTCCTTGCCGCCGGAGATCACCGCGCCCGCATGGCCCATCCGCCGCCCGGGCGGGGCGGTGGCGCCGGCGATGAAGCCGACCACGGGCTTGCGGCCCTTGTTCTCGCGGGCGAGGAACTCCGCCGCCTCGATCTCGCTCTGCCCGCCGATCTCGCCGATCATGATGATCGACTTCGTCTCCTCGTCGGCGAGGAACATCTCCAGGATCTCGACGAAATCGGTGCCCTTCACCGGATCGCCGCCGATGCCGACGCAGGTGCTCTGGCCGAGCCCGGCCGCCGTGGTCTGCGCCACCGCCTCGTAGGTCAGGGTGCCGGAGCGGCTGACGATGCCCACGCTGCCGCGCCGGTGGATATGGCCCGGCATGATGCCGATCTTGCAGGCGTCCGGCGTGATCACCCCCGGGCAATTCGGCCCGATCAGGCGCGAGCGCGAGCCGCAAAGCGCCCGCTTCACCCGCACCATGTCGAGCACCGGGATGCCCTCGGTGATGCAGACGATCAGCGGTACCTCCGCGTCGATCGCCTCCAGGATCGCGTCCGCGGCGTAGGGCGCGGGCACGTAGATGACGGAGGCGTCCGCCCCCGTCGCCGCGCGGCACTCGGCCACGGTGTCGAAGACCGGCAGGCCGAGATGGGTCGTCCCGCCCTTCCCTGGCGTCACCCCGCCCACATACTTGGACCCGTAG
>JADGHI010000405.1 GCA_019689515.1 Acetobacteraceae bacterium
CGCGATGACCGCCACCCCCGCCGCGATCGCCGCGGCGAGGTTGCGTGTCGCGGCCTGCACGCCCACCACGGCCGCGGCGCCGGCCCAGGCGGCGAGGTCCTGCGCCGCCAGCGCCGGCGCGACATAGGCGACGAAGAGCGGTCCCGGCAGGTGGCGCAGCATCGCCTCGACGAAGCGCGGCGGGCGCAGCGCGCGCAGCACCACATAGCCGCCGGCGCGGCAGCAATAGGTCACTGCCGCCATGCCGAGGATCACGGCCAGCACGTCGGGGCGGAGGATCGGCATCAGCGCGCCGCCGGATCGTCGCGGCGCGCCTCGCGTGGCGCTGCCTCCGGCGCGGCCTCGCGACGCGCCTCCCGCGCCGCGGCCAGTGCTGCGCCGGCCAGCGTGCCCGCCAGCAGCGGCCAGGGCGGACCGAGCCCGGCGCCGCGCGCCAGGGCCACCGCCACGACGGCGGCCAGCGCCCAGGGCGCCGCGTCCTGCCGCGGGCTGCGCCAGAGCGTCACGAGCAGCGCGACGAACACCGCGACCGGGGCGAAGAACAGCGGATGCGCCCGGTGCAGCCGCACCGCGTCGGCGAGGAAGTGCCCGCTGCCCACCGAGATCAGCCAGAACAGCCAGAGCATCAGCCCGATCCCGAACAGGTAGCCGGCGTCGCGCCGGATGCCGTTGCGCTGCGCCGTGCTCGCCAGCCCGAAGGCCTGGTCGGTCAGCAGGCCGAGCGTCACCCAGAGCCGCCAGCCGCGCAGCCGGTCGAACCAGGCGGCCAGCGCCGCGCTCATCGGCGCCATGCGGAGGTTGACGACGAAGGTCGCGAACACCGCGGCCAGCAGCGGCGCCGGCTCGGCCCAGAGTTCGAGAACCATGAGCTGCGCCGTGCCGGCGAAGACGAGGCCGCTCATCAGCAGCGCCTCGATCAGGCCGAGGCCCTTGCCGTTCGAGGCGACGCCGACCACCAGGCCGAAGGGGAAGGTGCCGAGGACGAGCGGCAAGGCGGCACGCAGGCCGCGGCGGACGCCCTGGCCGGTGAAGGAGGGTCGGAGCATGACGGCCTCATAGCAGGGGCGCCTTGCGGACGGCGATGCGCCGCGAGTGGGCCGGGCGCGCGCCTGCCGGTCCCTTGGCCGGCAAGGGGCGAGGCTTTTCCGACGTAGCGAGTCACGTCCCGGGCGTTTCCACCCAGGACGATCGCGGCCTAGAGTCGCCGCGGCGCGTCGGCCGAAGGAGGAGGAACACGGTGCCGATCACCCCGCGAGGCGACGATCCGTCGCAGGCGGCATCCCGCCCGCTGCGCATCGCCGTGTTCACCAAGAACGGCGAGAACCCGAACTACCAGGCCTTCCTGCTCGGCGCGGAGCGGGCCGCCGCCGCGCTCGGCGGCGTCACCCTGCCGCATGTGCCCTCGACGCCCGACGACCCGGTCGAGCAGACCGCGCTGGTGCGGCGCGCGCTGCGCGAGACCCGGCCGGACGCGATCCTCTTCGCCCCCGCCGACGACCGGGCGATGGAGGGACCGGTGGCGGAGCTCAACGTCGCGGGCATCCCGCTGGTCGGCTTCGTCAACCGGATGCGCGGGCGCTTCGTCTCCTTCATCGGCGCCGACGACGTCGCCATGGCGCGCGCCGCGGCCGGATACCTGATCGCGGCGCTGCGCGGCGAGGGCCGGGTCGTGCTGATCGAGGGGCCGGAGACGGCGCCGACCAGCCGCGACCGCGGCCGCGGCTTCCGCGAGGAGATCGCGTGCCACCCCGGCATCACCCTGCTCGGCACCGCGCCGGGGCGCTACCTGCGGCGCGGCGGCTACGAGGCGATGCGCGCGCTGTTGGCGGCACACGGCCCGCGCATCGACGGCGTGATCGCGACCAACGACAGCATGGCGCTCGGCGCCCTCGACGCGCTCGCCGAGCAGGGGCGGCGCGCGCTGGTCGTCGGCAACAACGGCGCCATCGAGGCGGCGCAGGCGATCGGCGAGGGGCGGCTGCTCGCGACCATGGACTATGACGGGTTCAAGATGGGCGCGCTCGCGGCGATGGCGGCGATCCGCCACCTGCGCGGCCTGCTGGTGCCGGCCGAGATCCTGCTGCCCGCGCAGGTGATCCACCGCGGCAACCACGCCGCCTGGCTGGTGCCGGTCGCCGAGCGGCCGCTGCCGGACTGGGACGCGATCGTGCTCGGCTGACCGCCCGCGCCCGCGTCACAGCCGCGGAATCAGCAGCCCGCCGTCCACCGCGAAGGCGTGCCCCGTGCTGAACGGCATCGCGCTGGCGGCGAGCGCGGTGCTTCGCGTCGGACGAACGGGTGGGCGGAGGATGGTCGCGGTGCCGTCACACCCTGCCGCGCGAGCGCTCGCTGCGGCGCGAACCTTCAAAAGCGGCGCGGCGCCCCATGAGACGCGCGCGCCACGCCCACAGCGAAGCGGGCGTGGCGCGACAGGCGTTGGGCGCCGGTTGCGGCGCTCCGGTCCTGGACGTCTCCTCGAACTCCCGCGGAGGATTAGGCGCGTGCCCCGGCGGAACGGTCAACGGGCCAAGAGTGCGGTGCAGCATGACCCTTCGCCGGCGGGGGCAGGATGGCCGGCTACGCGTCGCCGGCCTCGATCGAGTCCACCCGATCCGGGTAGAAAGCAAGGTATCCGGCGATCTCCGCGACGGCGGGAATGGGGTCCGCGTAGCGCCAGACCGCATCCTCCGAGATCCGGCCGGAGGGCTGGCCATCTCCGGGCGGTAAAGCAATCGTGAAGTAATCGGCCTCGCCCTTGTAAGGGCAGCGGGTACGGCGCGCGGAGGGACGCAACAGCGCCTGGTCCACGTCCTCTGGCGGGATGTAGAGCACCGGCCGGTAGCTGGCCTCGCGCAAGGTGAGCGCGCGCCGCGTCTCCGCCACCACGCGGCCGCCGAAGCGCACGACCACGCGGCCCGGATGCGGCGCGATGGCGATCGGATGGTGGCCGGGGCCGGGCGGCGAGGTTATGGCGCGAGCTCCTCCGCGGGGGCGAGGCGCGGCAGGCGCCCCGCCCAGCCGAGCAGGTGGTCCGCGATGTCGCGCCAGTCCAGGTCGAGCATCATCACATGCCCCGGGCCGTCGAACAGGGTCGTGTCGGCGCCGTGGAAGGCTGCGGTGCGCAGCACCGTGTCGGCGGGGATGAGCCGGTCGCCCGCACGGGCGATCGCCACCACCGGCCGGCCGAGCAGCGCGGCGGGCAGCAGGGGCTGCGGCGCCTGTGCCTCCAGCACTGCCACGGCGGATTCGCGCGTGAGGCGCCGGAGGTGGCGCAGCGCCGTCGCCTCCGGCAGGTCGGGGTGGAACAGCGCGGCGCGCAGCGCGGCCAGCTCGGCGAGGTCCGGCGGCGAGCCCAGGTACCCGCCGCCGCCATCGGCCATCCGCGCCACCCCGCGCGCGAGCACCGGATCGAGCGTCGCGAGGCGGAGGCTCGACCACCACAGCCCCTCCGGCGGGGCGGGGACGAGCAGGGCGGCGCCGCGCACCGAAGGCTCGGCCAGCAGGCGCTGCGCGAGCAGCCCGCCGAGCGAGTGCCCGACCAGCAGCGCCGGCCGGCGCAGCGCGGCGAGCGCGGCGCGGGCCTCGGCGGCGTAGTCGGCGAGCGTTGCCTCCGCCCCGTCGGGCCGGCGCCGGCGCAGGTCGAGCGCGGCGACGAACAGCCCGGCCTCTGCGAGCCGCGCGGCGAAGCCCTCGCACCACATCCAGGCGCCGCCGGCCGCGCCGTGCATCAGCAGCAGCGCCGGCGCGCCCGCCGCCGGCCGGGCCGGGCGCCAGAGCAGGGCGCGGCCGCGCGCGGTGGGAAGGATCTCCGTGGCGTGCATGGAACGGCGGGATAGAGGATGGGGCTTGTTCCGGCCAGCGTGGGGTGGGCGCTGTCACCGCCCTGCTGCCCGCTGGGCTGCGCCGCCGCGCCGTGGCGACCTTCCGCGAGAAGCTGCGCGGCGTCGTCACGGGCGGGGGCGTTGGCGTGGCTGATCGCGCCGCGGGCGAGCATGTCCGCGGTGTCGCCGATGCGGCAGGAGCGGTGCGAGACGGTGGCGGCGGCGATGCCGAGCGCCTCGCAATAGGCGAGGGCGCCGATGCCGGCCTGGTCCCGGCCGATGCCGGCGTCGTTCAGGATGACGGCGCGCGCGCCGGCGCGGGCGGCGAGGTAGCCGGGATAGCGGCCGCCATGCGAGCCGGAGACGATGACGGCGCCGTCGGCCTCGGGGGGGAGCTTGGTGA
>JADGHI010000406.1 GCA_019689515.1 Acetobacteraceae bacterium
CCTCCTTCGTCTCCCGCCCCCCTACTACCGCGGCCTGCACGAAGGTGGCAGCTTCGACCCCGGGAACAAGGCACGGCGCCGGGGGGATCATGAAGCGATTGCTGCATGTCGGCTGCGGGCCGAAGCGGAAGAACGGGACGACGCCAGGCTTCGCCGGCCCGGACTGGGAGGAGGTGCGCCTCGACATCGACCCCGCCGTCGAGCCCGACATCGTCGCCTCCATCACCGACATGCGGGAGGCGGTGCCGGAGGCCTCCTTCGATGCGCTCTACTCCTCGCACAACATCGAGCACCTCTACGCCCATGAGGTGCCGCAGGCGCTCGCGGAGTTCCGCCGCGTGCTGCGGCCGGAGGGCTTCGCGGTCATCACCTGCCCCGACCTGCAGGCGGTGGCGCGCGAGATCGCCGAGGACCGGCTGGCCGTGCCGGTCGGCCAGTCGGCGTCCGGACCGATCACGCCGCTCGACATGGTCTTCGGCTGGCGCCCGGCACTGGCCGCGGGCAACCACTTCATGGCCCACCGCTGCGGCTTCACTTTCACCTTCCTGGCGAGCCTGCTGCGCCAGGCAGGCTTCGCCTCAGTGATCGGGGCGAGGCCACAGGGACCCTACAATCTGTGGGTCCTCGCCACCCGGCTGCCACGCGACGAGGCGACGCTGCGCCGGATGGCGGGCGAGTTCTTCTGGCGCCCCTCGCCGCCGGCGCAGCCGCGAGGCACGGGAGACGCACAGCCCGCGGAGAGCGCCGGCCTGGCGCCGACGTGACGCGACGCGCGGGCGGAGCGGACCCGCCGCACGCGGCCGACGGGCCGCACGGCCCCTGAGCCATCGCGTATCGTTGGTCGCCGCGCAGCGGCGGCACCAAGGCACTCCCCTCCGCGGCGGCTCCGGTGGATGATGCCTCCGTCGCCGGACCGCCGCGAACGGTGGGCCGGCCATCGAGGGAGGAAACAACCATGCCGGCCACCGCCACCCAGCGCGTCGCGATCGTCACCGGCGGAGCGAAGGGCATCGGCGGCGCGATGGTGCGCGGCCTGCTCGGCGCCGGCGTCGCCGTGGTCGCCGCCGACCGCGACGCACCCGCACTCGACGCGCTCGCCGAGGACGTCGGCGCGGAGGCGCGCGAGCGGCTGCTGACCCACGCCGCCGACCTCACCGCGCCGGGTGCGGCGGAGGCGCTGGTGGAGGCGGCGCGCGGCCGCTTCGGAAAGGTGGACATCCTGGTCAACAACGCCGGCATCGGCATGGGCACGATCCGGCCCGACAATTGGCAGAACCCGATCAAGTTCTGGGAAGTGACGCCGGAGCAGTGGCGGCGCTTCCTCGAGGTCAACGCCACCATCGCCTTCCTCCTCTCGCGCATCGTCGCGCCGGAGATGATGCGGCAGGGCTTCGGGCGGATCGTCAACATCACCACCAGCCTCGGCACCATGATGCGCGCGGGCAGCCCGACCTATGGCCCCTCCAAGGCGGCGTTCGAGGCGCTGGCGGCGATCATGGCGACCGACCTCCAGGGCACGGGCGTGACCTGCAACGTGCTGGTGCCGGGCGGGGTGACGAACACCTCCATGGTCCCTCTGCAGGCGGGCTTCGACCGCGCGCGCATGTTCCAGCCGGAGATCATGGTGCCGCCGCTGCTCTGGCTGGTTTCCGACGACGCGGGCGGCGTGACGGCGCGGCGCTTCCTCGCCGCGCACTGGGACACCGCGCTGCCGCCGGAGCAGGCGGCGGAACGGGCCGGCGCGCCGATCGCCTGGACGGCGCTCGCCGTGCTGCCGATCGTGCCGACCTGAACGCCGCCGAGATCGAGCAGGAGAGCGAAGCGATGTCCGTCCTTGAGACCGAACGCCACGGGCAAATCCTCGTGGTGCGCATGAACCGGCCGGAGCGGCTGAACGCGCTCAACCACGAGCTGCGCAGCCGCCTGGCCGAGACCTGGACCGAATTCCGCCGCGACGAGGGGCTGGAGGTGGCCATCTTCACCGGCACCGGCCGTGCCTTCTGCGCCGGGGAGGACATGAAGGAGTCCCTCGCCGACGGCGCGCCCGGCGGCCGGCGCCCGCAGATCGAGGACCCCTTCATGTCCGGCGCGCTGGAGAAGCCGGTGATCGCCGCGGTCAACGGCTACGCCATGGGCGGCGGCTTCATGCTGGTGGAGCGCACCGATCTCCGCGTCGCGGTGCGCGGGGCGGTGTTCGAGGTCTCGGAGGCGAAGCGCTGGCTGCTCGGCGGCTGGAACCACGGCTTCCTCGCCAACCTGCCCTATCCGGTGGCGATGGAGATGGCCCTCGGCTTCCGCTTCACGGCGGAGCGGTTCCACGAGCTCGGCTTCCTCAACCGCCTCGTGGAGCCGGAGGCGCTGATCCCGACGGCGATGGAGATGGCGCAGCACCTGCTGAGCCTGCCGCCCGCCTCGCGCGTGAACACGGTGCACATGATGCGCCAGATGCGGCCCACACCGGCGCCGGAGTTCCAGCGCCTCGCCGCGAAGCTGCATGAGCACGGGGCGAAGAGCGACCTGATGGAATCGCGCGCCGCCTTCGCCGAGAAGCGCGCGCCGCGCTTCAAGGGCTGGGACGACCCGCAGGATCGCTACCGCCTGCCGAAATTGGAGCGGCCGGGCGAGTGAGGTGAGCAACGCCCCAAGCCGGTCCGCGCGCAGGGCGAGGCTGTGCCCGGCCTCGCCCGCCGTGCTGCGGCGGAGGCTTCGGCGCTACCCCCGGAACTGCCCGCCGCCGTCGGCGTCCACCACCGTTCCGCTCATGTAGCTGGCGCGCGCCGAGGCCAGGTACACAGCGAGGTCGGCGATCTCCTCGGGCTCCGCGGGGCGGCCGAAGGGCAGGTTGGTCAGCAGCTCCCGCCAGCGGCTCTCGTCGCCGAAGCGGCTCTTCGCGCGGCCCTTGGCCAGCGTCTCGTAGCGTTCCGTGCGCGTGCCCGCGGGGTTGATGCCGACCACCCGCACGCCCTTGTCCACGCTGCGCGCGCCCAGCGCATTGGTGAAGGCGATCAGCGCCGCGTTGCCGGCTGCGCCGCAGATGTAGTCCGCCCGCGCCGCGCGCCCGGCCATGCCGATGATGTTGACGATGACGCCCGCGCCGCGCGCCTCCATCGCCGGCAGGTAGAGCTGCGTCAGGTGGATGTAGCCGAACACCTTCAGCCGCCACGCCTCCTCCCAGCGCGCGAGCGAGATGTCGCGCAGCGTGCCGCCCGGAATGGCGCCGGCGTTGTTGACCAGCACGTCAATCTCGGGATGCGCGGCGTGCAGTGCCTCGCGCGCCTTGGCGTCGGAAAGGTCGGCGGCGTGCACGGTGACGCCGACATTATGTTTGGCGCGGATGCCGGCAGCCGCCTTCTCCAGCGCGGCGGCGTCGCGCGAGGAGAGGATCACGTCGCAGCCCTCGGCCGCGAAGGCCTCGGCGCAGGCCAGGCCGATGCCCTTCGATCCGCCGGTCACGAGCACGCGCTTGCCGCGCAGTTCCAGGTCCATGTGCGCTTCCCTTCCCCTCCTCGCCCGAGTGCGGCGGCCGGCCCACGCCGCCGCCCACGCAACCCTGGCGCCATGGGGCCGGGGCACGCAAGGGCGGGCACGCCGGAGATCCGGCCGGGATCAGCCCGCCGCCTCGCGATCCGCGACGAGGCCGGGCCAGCGCACGGCCAGCGCCTGCGGCTCCACGGAATACACCACGGGGGCGCGGACGAACTCGACCTCGCCGTCATTGGCCACGGGGCGCGAGTGGGCGAAGTGGATCGTCAGGCGCCTCGTGCGCACCATCTCGAGCTTCGGGTCGTTCGGCAGGGTGCCGAGGAACATCCGGGCAAGCTGGCCGAGCGAGCCGAGCGGGCGCGTCTCGTGGCTGACGTAGGCGGTGAGCGCGCCGGAGGCGAGATCGGGCTTGCGGAACAGCCGTCCGGCGCGGAATTCGTACTCGTTGGTCGCGACCACCAAGGCCGGGGAGAGGATGTGCCGCGGCGGCGCGCCCTCGACCTCCAGGGCCAGCTCCATCAGCCGGTGGCGGCGCAGCGCGCGCCAGGCGGCGCGCAGCATCGCCGGCCACTTGCCGTAGCCCCAGAGGCGGCGGCGGCGCTCGCGGTCGATGATCATCTCCGGGTAGAGGCCGAGGGCGGACTTGTTCAGGAACAGCCGGTCGTTCATCCACCCGACATCAATGCGCCCGACCGGCGCGGTGGCGAGCGCCCCGCCCCCCCCCTGCCG
>JADGHI010000407.1 GCA_019689515.1 Acetobacteraceae bacterium
GAGGAACGCTCATAGCCGCCGTCCCCCGCCTCGGGCGCGCCGCCGCCGCCGCGGCTGTCGAGCAAGGTGAGTTCGCCCTTGAAGCGGCCGAGCACGACCTCCGTGATCTCGCGCTCCTGGCCGTCCTTGTCGGTGTATTTCCGGCTTTCGAGCTGGCCTTCGATATAGACCTTGCTGCCCTTGCGCAGGTACTTCTCGGCGATCTCGCCCAGCCGCTCGTTGAAGATCGCGACGCGGTGCCACTGCGTCTTCTCCTTGCGCTCGCCCGAGACGCGGTCGTTCCACGTCTCGCTCGTCGCCACGGAGAAGGACACCACCTTGCCGCCGGAGGGCATGTTGCGGGTCTCGGGGTCGCGCCCCAGATTGCCCACCAGGATTACCTTGTTGACGCTGCCGGCCATGCCGCACAGTTCCTTGCTCTGTCGCCACGACCCTAGCCCGGGGCCGGCATCGCGGCCAGCCCGGACGGCCTGGTGGGCGACGGGCGCGGCCTCGCGCCCATAGCCCCGAATTCGGTCCGCCCATTGCAAGCTTGGACGGGGGACGCCCCTCGCCACCACGCGTCGGGGGTCCGGTCCGCCCGGGTCACGGGAACCCCTTCCCGCGAGGATGAATATGGTGCCAAATCGGCCGGAACACAACGCGAACCCGGGCGATTCGGCCGGGCCGCCAATCCCATTCATGGAAGCACGATGAGCGGAATGATCCGCGTCCGCGGCGCGCGCGAGCACAACCTCAAGAACCTCGACCTCGACATTCCGCGCGGCACGCTGACCGTGATCACCGGACTGTCGGGCTCGGGCAAGTCGAGCCTGGCCTTCGACACGATCTACGCCGAGGGCCAGCGGCGCTATGTCGAGTCTCTCTCGGCCTATGCGCGGCAGTTCCTCCAGCTCATGCAGAAGCCGGACGTGGACTCGATCGAGGGCCTGTCGCCGGCGATCTCCATCGAGCAGAAGACCACCTCGCACAACCCGCGCTCCACCGTCGGCACGGTCACCGAGATCCACGACTACATGCGCCTCCTCTGGGCGCGGGTCGGCGTGCCCTATTCGCCGGCGACCGGGCTGCCGATCGAGGCGCAGACCGTCTCGCAGATGGTGGACCGCGTGCTCGCCATGCCGGAGGGGACGCGGCTGCTGATCCTGGCGCCGGTGGCGCGCGGGAAGAAGGGCGAGTTCCGCAAGGAATTCGCCGAATACCAGCGCCGCGGCTTCGAGCGGGTGAAGGTGGACGGCACGCTGCACCTGATCGGCGAGGTGCCGAAGCTCGACAAGAAGCTGAAGCACGACATCGAGGTGGTGGTGGACCGCATCGTGGTGCGCGAGGGCATCGCGAGCCGGCTCGCCGATTCCTTCGAGACCGCGCTCGGCCTGGCCGACGGCGTGGCCTATGCGGAAAACGCTGACAGCGGGGAGCGAACCGTCTTCTCCTCGCGCTTCGCCTGCCCGGTCAGCGGCTTCACCATCGAGGAGATCGAGCCGCGGCTGTTCAGCTTCAACTCGCCGCAGGGCGCCTGCCCGGTCTGTGACGGGCTCGGCACCCAGACATTCTTCGACCCGATGCTGGTGGTGCCGGACGATACGCGCAGCCTCAAGGACGGCGCGGTCGCGCCCTGGGCCGGCGCGCAGTCTCCCTACTACGACCAGACGCTGGAGAGCCTCGCGCGCCACTTCAAGGTCGCAACGACAACGCCTTGGGGCGAGCTGCCGAAGCAGGTGCGCCACGCCATCCTGCACGGCACCGGCGAGGAGGTCGTGACGCTCCGCTACAAGGACGGCCTGCGCGCCTACGAGGTGAAGAAGCCCTTCGAGGGCGTCATCCCCAACCTCCAGCGCCGCTACCGCGAGACCGACAACCCCTGGGTCCGCGAGGATCTCTCGCGCTACCAGGCCGAGAAGCCCTGCGAGGCGTGCAAGGGCTACCGCCTCCGGCCGCAGGCGCTCGCGGTGAAGGTCGCGGGCTGCCACATCGGCGAGGTCTCGGAGCTCTCCATCCGCAAGGCGCGCGAATGGTTTGCCGGCGTGTTCGATACGCTGACGCCGCAGCGCCAGGAGATCGCGCGCCGCATCCTGCGCGAGATCAACGACCGGCTGCAATTCCTCGTTGATGTCGGTCTCGATTACCTTTCGTTGTCGCGCAGCTCGACCACGCTCTCGGGTGGGGAGTCGCAGCGCATCCGCCTCGCCAGCCAGATCGGCAGCGGCCTGACCGGCGTGCTCTACGTGCTGGACGAGCCCTCGATCGGGCTGCACCAGCGCGACAACGAGCGGCTGCTCGGCACGCTGCGGCGCTTGCGCGACCTCGGCAACACCGTCCTCGTCGTCGAGCACGACGAGGACGCGATCCGGGCCGCGGACCACCTGGTGGACATCGGCCCGCTCGCGGGGAAGAACGGCGGCCGCGTCGTCGCCCAGGGCACGCCGAAGGAGGTCGAGGCGAATCCCGCCAGCCTGACAGGCCAGTACCTCTCCGGCGCGCGGCGGATCGAGATCCCGGCGCAGCGCCGCAAGGTGGATCCCGAGCGCATGCTGCGCGTGGTGGGCGCGAAAGGGAACAACCTGCGGGACATCACCGCCTCCTTCCCGCTCGGCACCTTTACCTGCGTCACCGGCGTCTCCGGCGGCGGCAAGTCAACGCTGGTGGTGGAGACGCTCTACAAGGCCGCGGCGCGCCGCCTGATGGGCGCGAGCGAGGTGCCGGCGCCGCACGAGCGTATCGAGGGGCTGGAGCACCTCGACAAGATCATCGACATCGACCAGTCGCCGATCGGCCGCACCCCGCGCTCCAACCCCGCGACCTACACCGGCCTGTTCACGCCGATCCGCGACTGGTTCGCAGAGCTGCCGGAATCCCGTGCCCGCGGCTACGCGCCGGGCCGCTTCAGCTTCAACGTCAAGGGCGGCCGCTGCGAGGCCTGCCAGGGCGACGGCGTGCTGAAGATCGAGATGCACTTCCTGCCCGACGTGTACGTCACCTGCGACACGTGCAAGGGCAAGCGCTACAACCGCGAGACGCTGGAGGTGAAGTTCCGCGGCAAGTCCATCGCCGACGTACTGGACATGACCGTGGACGAGGCGCTGGAGTTCTTCTCCGCCGTCCCTGCGATCCGCGACAAGCTCAAGGTGCTGAGCGAGGTCGGGCTCGGCTACATCCATCTCGGCCAGCAGGCGACGACGCTCTCCGGCGGCGAGGCGCAGCGGATCAAGCTTTCCAAGGAGCTGTCCCGGCGCGCGACGGGCCGCACGCTCTACATCCTCGACGAGCCGACGACGGGCCTGCATTTCGAGGATGTGCGCCGCCTGCTCCACCTGCTGCACGCGCTGGTCGCGCAGGGCAACACGGTGGTGGTGATCGAGCACAACCTGGAGGTCATCAAGACCGCGGATTGGATCCTCGACCTCGGCCCGGAGGGCGGCGACGGAGGCGGGCGGATCGTGGCGGAGGGCACGCCGGAGCAGGTCGCGGCCACGCCAGGCAGCCACACGGGGCGGTTCCTCGCCCCGCTGCTGGCGCGGCAGAGGCAGGCGCCAGCGGCCGAGCCAGCGATGGAGGCGCCACCGAAGCGCCAGCGCAAGCGGGCCTGACCGCGGGGCGTTCCCGTTGCGACCGGAAAAGAGTCGGGCAGCGGTGCGCCGCTGTCCAGCGCAGAGATGCGCGCAATGGAGACCGGGCGGATGTGGGCCCTTTGAGGCTCTCTTGGCTTCCGGCCGACAGGGAATGGCCGGGCAGGACGGGGTGGCGCGGGCGCGCCGGTGTTCCGCTCAGAGAGCCGGGGAGGGGCGGCCGTCCGGGTTTGCCGCCAGCCCGCCGGCTGTCAGGCGCGTCCGCGCAATGCCGCCCAGGTCACGGCGAGCCGGTCGGCGAGGGCTCGGCCCGGCTGCAGGGCCCCGGCCGCTGCGAGGCCGGCGCGCCGGAGGCGCCGCGTGTCGCGCCGTGCGAGGACCGCGGGCAGCGCCGCAGCGATCCAGGCCGCCGGCAGGCGCTCGGCCGGCACCGCCGCCAGTCCGCGGCCGTCGAGCAGGTCCCGGGCGAAGGCGCTCCAGGCCGATGCGCCGGGGTCCCGCGCAGCGGTCTCGACCGAGAGGCCATGCGCGGCGAGCATGTCAGCGGGGAGCAGGCAGCGCCCATGGCGGGCCAGGGCCGGCGCGGCGCGCAGCCCCCCCCCGGCGCCCCACCCGCCGCCCCCTGGCGCC
>JADGHI010000408.1 GCA_019689515.1 Acetobacteraceae bacterium
GACGCATGCCGTGTGATTTTCCGGCGCCTCACGAATTTGGCATCGCACAATCCCGGACTTCTTGCGTAAAGGCCGTCCAGGGACCTGGGGGGACGGCCGAATGCGCATCCTGGTGGTTGAGGACGAGGCGCTGCTCGCGATGCATCTCGAAGATTTGCTCGTTTCCCTCGGCCACGAAAGCTGCGGCGCCGCGGCGACCGGTGCCGCTGCCCTGGAGCTCGCGGCGCGCGAACGGCCCGACCTCGCCCTGATGGACCTCGTCCTCGCCGGCGGCGATGACGGGCGCGATGTCGCCCGGGCGTTGCGCGATCTTTTCGGCGTGCGCTCCGTCTTCGTCACCGGCAACCCCGACCTCCTGGACACCGCCAAGGGCCGTGCCGCCGCCCCGCTCGGCGTCGTCGGCAAGCCGTTCCGCGACAAGGACATCGCCGCGGCGATCAACCATGCCGCCGCAATAACGAGCGGCGGTGGCACGGCGGCTGAAGCCCGTGACGCCGCCTGGCACGTCCTGGCCGACTGAGCAGCCGGCCGCCGCCGCCCGGGCGGCATCGTCCCGGCGGCATCGCATGGCGCGTCCGATGCCGCGCCCTGACGGCGCTTCGCCGCCCCTCCCCTGTCGGTCTGCGGCATAGGCGGGGCCCGCCGGTTCCCTCGGCGCGGCGTTAGGCCCTCCCACAACGCCCCACGGCACATGCTGCCACGACCGAAGCCCTCGCCTCGCGCGACCGGGGACGCCAGGATGGCGCCACGAACGAACCCTGGACCCGGAGGAGCCCGTTGATTCGCCCGATTCGCCGCCGCTGCCTGCCCGCACTGGCCACGCTTGCCGCGGCCTCGCCCTGGCCGCTCGCCGCGCCCCGCCGCGCCGCCGCCCAGCCTGCCGCGGGGGGATTCCCCGACCGACCGCTCCGCCTGGTCATCCCCTTCACCCCCGGCGGCACCAACGACATCGTTGGCCGCCTGGCCGCCGAGGGCATGGCCCCGCGCCTCGGCCAGCCGGTCGTGATCGAGAATCGCGGCGGAGCCGGCGGCGCGCTCGGTGCCGAGGTGGTCGCGAAGGCGGCGCCGGACGGCTACACCCTGCTGCTCGGCAGCAGCGGCAGCCTGACCATCAACCAGCTCGTCCGGCCCAACCTCTCCTACGACCCGGCCACCGCCTTCGCGCCGATCGGGCTGATGGGAGTCGGGCCGAACGTGATCGTCGTGCATCCCTCGGTGCCGGCGCGTGACCTGCGCGAATTGCAGGCGGTCGCGCGCAGTGCCCGCCCGCCGCTCGCCTATGCGTCGCCCGGCGTGGGCTCGACCGGCCACGCCGCCGGGGCGCTGATCGCGCAGGTGCTGGGCGTCGAGATGGAGCACGTCCCCTACCGCGGCACCGGTCCGGCGCTGAACGACGTGATCGCCGGCCGCGTGCAGGTGTTCACCAACGCGCTGGCCCCGCTCGCCCCGCACATTCGCGCCGGCACGCTGCGCGCGCTCGCCGTCGCGGGCGAGCGCCGCCGCGCCGCCATGCCGGAGCTGCCGACCACCGGCGAGCAGGGCTTCCCCGAGATCCGGACCGCCACCTGGTTCGGCCTGCTCGCCACCGGCGGCACGCCCCCGGACCGCGTGGCGAAGCTGCATGCGGCGCTCAACGCCGCGCTCGCCGAGGCGGAGATCCGGCGCAAGCTGCTCGACGGCGGGGTGGAGGTGGAAACCAGCGCGAGCCCCGCGGACTTCGCCCGCTTCGTCGCGGAGGACACCGCGCGCTGGGCGCCGGTGGTGCGCCGCGCCGCGCTACGAGCGGATTAGGCGGGCCACGCCGCGGCAGCGCCAGGCGGCGCTGCCGTTCGCGTGCCTCCACGGCCGCGCCGGCGCCGGCAGCCCTCCTCGGTGCGGGCGCGGGGGACCTTCAGCGCCGCATCGGAGTCACCACCATGCAGCCACGAACCAGGGCCCCCGTTGCCCCATTTCACCCCTCTGCCGGCGCCACCTGGTCCGCCATCCGCGCGCCGCGCGTGCCCAAGGGCCGCGGCGGCCCGGTCGTGGTATCCCGCGCCGTCTGGTGTTCCAGCTCCGCGTTCAGCTCGCCCCCGATCAGAACCACGGCGGCGGAGAGCCAGATCCAGGTCATGAAGCCGATCACAGCGCCGAGCGACCCGTAGGTCTTGTTGTAGCTGCCGAAGTTCTCAACATACCACGAGAAGGCGGCCGAGCCGGCGATCCAGGCCACCGCCGCCAGCGCGCTGCCCCAGCTCACCCATTGCCAGCGCGGCTTTTCCCTGCTCGGGCCGAAGCGGTAGAGGACGGCGAGCATCAGCGCCACGCCGACGAGCAGCAATGGCCAGCGCGCAAGGTGCAGCAGCGAGTCCAGCCGGCTCGGAAGGCCGATGAACTGCAGCGCCACCGGCAGCGCCACCACCGCACCCAGCGTCAGCAGGATGAACAGGATCCCGCCCAGCGTGACCGCGAGGCTGGTCAGGTTGAGCCTGAAGAAGCCGCGCTTCTCCTTTTCGTCGTAGACGATGTTCAGCGCACCGAACATCGCCTTCGTCCCCTGGTTGGCGCTCCAGAGCGACAGGGCGAGGCCCATGACGAAGCTGAGGCCGAGCTTCGTCGAACCGCCGGAGGCGACCCTGTGCAATTGCTCGCGCAGGATCTCCAGGCCGCCGCCTGGCATGAAGCCGGCCAGCATGTCCACCTGGCGCTCCACGGTCACCGGATCGGCGAACAGGCCGTAAAGCGAGACCAGCGCGCCGATCGCCGGGAAGATCGCCAACAGAGCGTAGAAGGTCACCCCCGCCGCCTCGGTCAGCACACGGTCCTCAGAGATCGAGCGGAACACGCGCAGGAGGACGTCCCACCAGCCACGCGCCGGAATCTCCGAAGGGCCGTCCGCCCGCCTTCCGCGGTTGTCGTCGGGATCGCCGCGAACGCTGCCGGCGGAAGGCGCGTCCGCTGGTGCCGTCTCCCGCCTCCGCAGCCCGAGGGCGAGGAGCACCGTGGTCAGCCCGGCGCCGATCAGCGCCGTCCTGGCCTGTCCGGTACTTCCCCTTCCGACATGTCCGCGATGCCGGACCGCCATGGTGCCGCTGCCCGCCCGCGCGACTCAGAGCGGCCCGGGGCCACGGGCCGGGTCGGGCACGGGTCCTCCCGTCGACATCCGGCCCTCGCCTGACGGGGCTGCGGTTTCCCGCCGGGTCGCCTCCCTCCCCTGGTGGCCCTGCTGCGGTGCCTCCTCCGGACGGCCGCTCCCGCTTTCATCGGAGACCTCCGCGCCGGCGCGACGGACCGCATCCTTCGCCTCAGCCGCTCCCTCATGCAGCGCCTGCCGCACCGCCCCGGTGATGTCCTCGGCGACCTGCGTGACCGTCGCGCCGGCCTGGCGGAGGCCCTCCGTGTCCACGGCTCCGCGTGCCTCGCCAGCGGCCGTGTCGAGGGCCTGCCGCACCCGGCCGTACTGCTCCGCCGCCTGCTCGCCGACCGCCTCGGCGGCCGCCCGGGCGCCGTGCCCGAGCTTGCGGGCGAGGTCGTCGCGCGTCTCGCCCATGAGGCGGTCCTCGGTCTCGGTCCGCGGCATCGCGGCGCCGATGGCCGCGCCGATCGCGAGGCCGATGGCGCCGAACACCAGGGGATGCTCCTGCACGAGCCAGGACCAGCCCCGCCGCGCCGTGCTGCCAGCCTGGTCCAGGGCGCCGCCCGCACCCTCGCGCGCGCCCTGCGCCAAACGGTAGGCCCTGTCACCGGCGGTGCCGGCCGTCTCGCGCATGCCCTCCCAGGTCGAGCCCACGGCCTCAGCCGCGCCCGCTACGGCCTCCTTGGCGCCGTGATAGGCCGATTCGGCCGCGTCCGAGACACTTTGCGCCGCGACCGAGGCGGCACCGGCGACGCGATCGCCAAGGCCACCGCCGGTCGCCTCACCGCCATCGCCGCCGCGCCCGAGCACCGCGGCACGGGCCTCGGCCGCGCTGTCCGGAGCGCCACCGGCGCCTGCGGCGCGATGCGGCCCCGTCAGGTCCGCTGCATGGGGCACGCCCGATCGCCGCGTGGCGAGCGGCCCCGCCTCACGCATCCAGGTATCAGCCTCGCCGGTCCCTTCCCCGGCCGGAGGCGGCAGCGCGCGCCGCCCTTCGGCGGAGACCGCGCGATGGCGCGATGCGGAGATGCCACCGCCCATCATCATCCAGCCGATGCCAGCACCGATCAGCAGCAC
>JADGHI010000409.1 GCA_019689515.1 Acetobacteraceae bacterium
GCGCTGGAGGGGCCGAAGGGGCTGCTCGCCTGCTTCGCCCCCGGCAACCCGCCCGACCCGCTGACCGCGGGGCTCGGGATCCGCTTCGCCTTCAGCGACATTGCCTACAAGCCCTACCCATGCGGCGTGGCGGTGCATCCCGCGATCGACGGTTGCCTCGCGGTCCTGGAGGCCGCGGGGCCGGCGGCGCCCGCACCCGAGGCGATCGCGCGCGTCGAGGTCGCAGTGGACCCGCTGGCCGCGGCGCTCTGCCTGCGCGAGCCGGTGGAGACGGTATTCGACGCGCAGGTCAGCGTCGCGCACTGGTGCGCCGCCGTCCTGGTGTTCGGTGCGGCGGGCCTTGCGCAGGCGCGGCAGGCTTGCGTGGACCATCCAGAGGTGCGCGCGCTGCGCCGGCGCGTCGCCGCGGCGGCCGACCCGGCGCTGGCGGCCGACCAGGCGCGGGTCGCAGTGCTGCTGACGGACGGGCGGTGGCTCGAGGCCGCGGTGGCGCACGCGACCGGAAGCTTGGCCAACCCGCTGACCGAGGCCGCGCTGCGGCGCAAGGCGTTCGACCAGATGGCGCCGGCGCTGGGCGAGGCGCGCGCCGCGCGGCTGCTTGAACTCCTCGACCGGGCCGAGGCGTTGCCCGACCTGGGCGTCCTTCTGGAGGCGGCGGGCCCAGCCTGAAGCTCCGCGGACCGGAACCAGCGTTCGGACCCGGTACGTAGCCTGGGAGGGACCGTTCCTCCTGCAGCGAAGGTCAACACCGGTCCTTATCGCCGCCTTCGATGCGCAGCAGCCGCGCGTCGAGGAGCCGGCGCAGGTCGGCGCGCGACAGCACGCCGTCCCCCGTGGCGTTGCCGCCGGACGGCCACCAGCCTTGGATCGGCCGCCGACCGGGTTCCACCGGCGCCACCATCTCCTCATGCCTGGCGGCTTCGGCGCGAGGGGCTCAGGCTCCGCAAGGGCCTGCGCCTTGGACAGGTCTTCCACACCGTCGGTTGCTTTGCGGAATGGCGACTGTAACCTAATAGGTGCGGTGCGTTGATGTCGTGGGCCTCAGGCTCACGCTTCTCGCGCACCTGGATCGGCCGCCACGCCAAGTGGGGCACCGTGCGGCCGGATTTCGCGGTATTGGTTTGACCCATTCGAGGACTGCCGGGCTGTGAGACAGCTCTGCTGTGGATGCATGGCAACCTCGCGATTATGCAATTGCGAGTCATTATCAATTGCACTAGGCTCCCGCCGTCTCGTCGTTACGGAGAGGGGGCTCCGCCTTGTCGTCCGATCGTCCAACGCCACCGCGCCTGCGCAGGCCGACCATCGGCCTCGCCTGCTTCGGCCTGGTCACCGCCTTAGGCGCGCCCGCCGTTGCCGCGGAGCAGCCCACGCCAGCGCCCGAGGCGCCTGCCGCAGCTCAGCTTCCGGAGCTGAGCGTCGAGGGCGCCGCCCCCTCGCCCTACCGCGCCGATTCCACGCCGCTGCCCCGCAGCCCCTTCACGGCGGCAGAGGCGCCCCAGTCCGTCACCATCGTCCCCCGCGTCGTGATGGAGGAGCGCCAGGCCACCACCGTGCGCGACGCACTGCGCAACGTCACCGGCATCAGCCTCGCCGCCGGCGAGGGCGGGTTCTCGGGCGACAACCTGACGCTGCGCGGCTTCTCGGCACGCGGGGACTTCTTCATCGACGGCATCCGCGACCTCGGCCAGTACACGCGCGACAGCTTCTTCCTCGAGTCGGTGGACGTGCTGAAGGGGCCCTCCTCGGTCATCTTCGGCCGCGGCTCCACGGGCGGCGTCATCAACCAGACCACCCGCCTGCCGCTGCCGGTCACCCAGGGCGAGATGTGGCTGTCCGCCTACACGCCGATGGGCCTGCGCTCGACCGCCGACGTCAATGTCCGCGCAGGGGAGATCGCCGCCCGCATCGTCGCCATGGGCACGCGCATCAACGCCTCCGAGCGCGACCACGTCTTCAACGAGCGCTGGGGCGTCTTCCCCTCGATCACCTTCGGCATGGGCACGCCGACCACGTTGACCCTCTCCTGGCTGCACCAGGAGGAGCACAACATGCCCGACTACGGCCTGCCCTACTTCCAGGGGCGGCCGCTGCGCGTCGCCACGCACACCTTCTACGGGCTCGATCAGACCGACCGGGAGCACACCCTCACCGACATCTTCACGGCCCGGCTGGAGCACCGCTTCAGCGAGGACTTCTCGGTCCGCAATACCTTCCGCTGGGCCAATTGGAGCCGCGAGATCTCGGCCACCGCCCCACGCATCGTCGCCGGGACGGTCACCAACGGCATCACCCCGGCCTCACTCATCAACCGCCAGCCACAGGTGCGCAACGGCTTCGATTCGCTGATCGTCAACCAGACCGAAGCGACGGTGCGCTTCAACACCTTCGGGCTACGCCACGAACTGCTCGCGGGCGTCGAGTTCGGCCGCGAATCCTCCGAGACGACGCGCTTCAACCAGACCGGCCGTCCGTCGGCGAACCTGCTCTTCCCCGACTTCCACGACACCGGCCTGATCACGACCACCTTCAACTCCGACATCAAGACCGTCGCGAACACGATCGCGCTCTACGCGGTGGACCGCATCTTCCTCGGCGAGATGTTCGAACTGATTCTCGGCGGCCGCTGGGACAGCTTCGAGGCGGAGCAGACGAACCGCGGCACGCGCCAGATCTTCGAGCGCACCGACCGCGAGTTCACCTGGCGGACGGCTCTGGTCTTCAAGCCGATCCCCGGCCTGCGCACCTACATCGCAGCTGGCACCTCCTTCAATCCCTCGGCCGAGGCGCTGACGCTCGCCGCCAACAACGCCAATCTCGAGCCCGAGACCGCGACGACCTACGAGCTGGGTGCCTCCTACGACGTGTTCGACGGGCTGCGCCTGGCAGGCTCGGTCTTCCGCATCGAGAAGCGCAACGCCCGCACCTCCGACCCCGCGAACTCGACCCTGCAGGTCCTCGACGGCATCGTGCGGGTGGACGGTTTCGAGATCCAGGCGGTCGGGCGCATCACGCCCCAATGGAACGTCCTCGCCGGCTACACCTATCTCCACTCCGATATCGTGCGCTCCAACAACCCGGCTGAGGTCGGCAAGGAGTTCGCCAACGTCCCGCCCCACTCGGTCTCGCTCTGGACCACCTTCGACCTGCCCCTGGGCTTCCAGATCGGCGGCGGTCTCTCCTTCGTGGACCGGCGCTTCGCCAACACCACCAACACGACCCGCGTTCCCGGCTACACGCGCTTCGACGCGGCGGTGGCCTGGACACCGGAGGACGGGCCACTCAAGGGACTGCGCCTGCAGCTCAACGCCCTGAACCTCGGCGACGCGCGCACCTACGAGACGGTCTACACCGGCCACGTCGTGCCCGGGACGGGGCGGACCTTCATCCTCTCGGCTGCGGCGCGCTTCTGATGCTGGTCGAGATCCCCGAGGTGCTGACGGCGGCCGAGGCGGCGGAGGCACTCTCCGTCCTCAAGGCCGCACCCTGGGTGGACGGCCGCGTCACGGCCGGCCACCAGTCGGCCCAGGTCAAGGACAACCTCCAGATCGAGGAAGGCACCGAGGTGCACCGGCGCCTCGGCGACCTGGTGCTCGCCGGCCTTGGCCGCTCCGCGCTGTTCATCTCGGCGGTTCTCCCGTTGCGCGTCTTCCCGCCGCTGTTCAACCGCTACGACGCGGGCATGACCTTCGGGGCGCATGTGGACAACGCCATCCGGCAGATCCGCGGCACGCCGCACAAGATCCGCACCGACGTCTCCTGCACCCTCTTCCTGACCCCGCCCGAGGAGTACGACGGCGGCGAACTGGTGGTGCAGGACACCTATGGCGAGCACCGCGTGAAGCTGCCGGCGGGGCACGCGGTCGTCTACCCCTCGACCAGCCTGCACCGCGTCGAGCCGGTGACGCGCGGGTCGCGCATCTCCTCCTTCTTCTGGATCCAGAGCATGGTGCGCGACGACATGCGGCGGCGGCTGCTGTTCGACCTGGACATGGCGATCAACGCCGCGACCGCCGATCTGCCCCCTGGCCACGAGGCGCCGGTCGCGCTGACGGGCGTCTATCACAACCTGCTGCGGCAATGGGCGGAGGTGGCATGAATCCCTCCGAGACGATCGCCCAGGCGCCGGCCGCCGCAGCCGCAGCGACGGGCGGGGCGGGCATGGGTCAGGAAGCGATCGCCGCCCACG
>JADGHI010000410.1 GCA_019689515.1 Acetobacteraceae bacterium
GGGGGGCGCCGGGGTGGGGCGCGGCCCGCGGGGGGGGGGGGCGGGGGGCCCCCCCCCGGCCCTCACCGTCACCTTCTTCGACTTCAGCTTCGTCAAGCCGGCGCTGTTCCTGGACGGCTGGGGCGCGCTGGCCTTCACCGTCATCTCGCTGGTGGGCCTGCAGAACGCGGTGAACATGGCCGACGGCAAGGACGGCCTCGCGCTCGGCATGCTGCTGATCTGGACCGGGCTGATCGCGCTTTATGCGCCCGCGCACATGACGCCGGTGCTGCTGCTGCTCGCGCTCACGCTGGCGACGGCGCTCTGGTTCAACCTGCGCGGCCAGCTCTTCCTCGGCGATTCCGGGGCTTATTCGCTCGCCGTGCTGGTGGGCCTGCTGGCGGTCGGCACGCATGACGTCCGCTTCACCGAGCTGCCGACGGACGTGGTGGCGCTGTGGTTCCTCATTCCGGTGGTCGACTGCCTGCGGGTGATGGTGCGGCGGATCGTCGCCGGCCGCTCGCCCTTCGCGCCCGACCGCCAGCATCTGCACCACATGCTGGAGCGCCTGGCGCCGTGGCGGCTGGGCCTGCCGCTCTATCTCTCGCTGATCGCCGGGCCGGCGCTGCTGGCAGTGGCCGCGCCGCAGCGGGCGCTGCTGTGGGGCGTGCTGGCGCTCTCGGGCTACGCCGCGCTGCTGGGCCTGAGCGCGCGCCTGCCCGCGGCCGAAGCGCGCCAGCCCTCCCGCGCGTGACGCCCCTCGTTGAACGACGCCCGCGACCTATGCTCTAAGGCTGCCGGCTTTCCTCTGGGGCGTGGCCAAGCGGTAAGGCAACGGGTTTTGGTCCCGTGATCCCAGGTTCGAATCCTGGCGCCCCAACCAATCTCGTCGGCGCGGCCGCCCTGCGCGCGCTCATTCAGCCGCGGCAGCGGGACAGCACGCCGAGGCGGCCTTTGCCTTCACCTCCGGGTTCTGCATGGGGCCGCAGCAACCTGCCGCCTTCGCTTCGGCGAGCTGCGGCGCGGGGCAGCAGGCGGTCGTCCGTGGAGCCGCGTCCACGGCGGGTCCGCAGCACGCGGCTGCGCCCGACGCCGTCGTCGCGCTGCACACGCCCGTCTCGGGCAGCTCCAGACGGACCTCCAGCGCCGCCGCCTGGTCGCCCGCCAGCATCGCGGCGACGGAGCGGACCTGCTCGTACCCCGTCGCCAGCAGGAAAGTGGGGGCGCGGCCATAGCTCTTGACGCCGACGGTGTAGAAGCCGGGTTCCGGATGGGCCAGCTCGCGGGCGCCGTGCGGGCGCACCGTGCCGCAGCTATGCAGGTTGGGGTCGATCAGCGGCCCCAGCGCCTCGGCGCATTCCAGCCAAGGATCGAGCCGTAGCCGCAGCTCCCTCGTCATGCCGAGGTCTGGCCGCTGCCCCGTCGCGCAGACGATCTCGTCCACGTCCGCGACCACGCGGCCGTCCTCCGCAGCGACAGCCAGCCTGTCGCCCTTGAACTCGACGCGACGAACGCGGAAGCCGGCCCGGACCTCGACGGCGCCGCGGGCGACCAGCCCTTCGAGCGCCATCCCCAGCTCTCCCCGAGCGGACAGGGCGTCCGCCGCGCCGCCGCCGTAGCTCTTTTTCGGATCGCCGCCGCGGATGGCCCAGACCAGCCGGCCCGCCACGCCGGCGAGATCGAGGAGCGCGTTGGCGGCGGAGTGGCCGGAGCCGACCACCAGCACGGCCTTGCCGGCATAGCGGGCGCGCTCGGCCCCAAGGGCGTCGGGAATGCCGTAGCGGATGCGGGAGGCGGCCTCGCGCTCGCCCTCGGCCGGCAAGCCGTTCGCGCCGAGCGGATTGGGCTGGCCCCAGGTGCCGGACGCGTCGATGACCGCGCTCGCCTCCAGCTCGACCGCGCGCCCTCCCGCAATCTCCGCCCGCAGGACGAACGGGGCCAGCTCGCGCCCTTCGGTCTTCACCTTGTCGAAGCCCCGGCGGCTCACGGCGACGACCCTGTGGCCGAGCTTCAGCGCGCGGGCGATGGGCGGCAGCTCCGAGAGGGGCTTCAGGTACTGCTCAAACAGCTCGGCGCCGGTCGGCAGGGCATCCGGATCGGGGGCTCGCCAGCCCGCCTGCTCCAGCAGCGCGCGGGCTTCGGCGTCGATGTTGTAACGCCAGGGCGAGAACAGCCGGACGTGGCCGTAGTCGCGCACATGCGCGGCGACGTCGTCCGCCGCTTCGAGGATGAGCGGCTGCATGCCGCGCCGGAGCGCGTGGGCGGCCGCAGCGAGGCCGACCGGCCCGGCGCCTATGATGGCGACCGGGAGGGCGGCGTTCGGACGGAACGGCGCGGTCATCGTCGATCCTCCCTCAAGCGGCCTCAGCGCGGGTGCGGCGCGGCGCGCCCTTCGTGCGCAGCCCGTCGGCGTCCCGCGAGAACTCGGCCAGCCAGTCGGCGATCTGCGCGAAGGCGTCGCGGTTCAGGCGGTAGTGCATCCAGCGGCCGCGCTTCTCGGCGTGGACGAGGCCGGCCTCCTGGAGCCGCTTCATGTGGTGGCTGATGGTCGCCTGCGCGAGCCCGAGCGCGGCCTCGATGTCGCACGCGCAGACGCGGTCGGCGGCCGAGCAGCACTCGGCCTCCGGGCGGCGCAGGAACTCCACGATGCGCAGGCGCGCCGGATCGGCGAGCGCCTTGAAGACCAGTTCCGGGTCGGTCAGCATGCACGTCCCATAAATCGATATTCATCGATGTATCGCGCCAGGAGCGTTCCTGCAAGGCCGCGTCTCGCGCCGTCCCGCCGAGCGTCGCTTGGTCGCGGCCCCGGGAGGCTCGGGCTATCCTTGCGGCCCCGCCTGCCGCCGATCGGCTCCCGAAGAAAGGCCGGCTCCACCAACCTTCTTGAGGAGAGTTGATGACCACGGACGATGTCGCCCTCAGACGTGCGAAGCCGCCCGCCAGCCTCGGCGCGTTCGAACGCTACCTGTCCCTCTGGGTGGCGCTCTGCATCGCAGCCGGCATCGTTCTCGGCCAGCTCGCGCCTGGGCTCTTCAAGGCGTTGGGCGCGGCGACGGTGGCCGAGGTCAACCTGCCAGTGGCCGTGCTGGTCTGGCTGATGATCGTGCCGATGCTGCTCAAGATCGACCTGGGCGCCATCGGTCAGGTCGCCCAGCACTGGCGCGGCATCGGCGTCACTCTCCTGGTGAACTGGGCGATCAAGCCGTTCTCGATGGCGCTGCTCGGCTGGCTGTTCATCGGCTGGCTGTTCCGCCCGCTGCTCCCCGCCGAGCAGATCGACAGCTACATCGCCGGCCTGATTCTGCTCGCCGCGGCGCCCTGCACCGCCATGGTGTTCGTCTGGAGCCATCTGGTGGACGGCGAGCCGCACTTCACGCTGAGCCAGGTGGCGCTCAACGACGCCATCATGGTGTTCGCCTTCGCGCCTATCGTCGGCCTGCTGCTTGGCCTCTCCGCCATCGTGGTCCCGTGGGACACTCTGTTTCTCTCCGTCGTTCTCTACATCGTCGTGCCGGTGATCGCAGCGCAGGTCTGGCGGGGCCGCGTGCTTGCGAGCGGCGGCCGCGAGGCGCTCGACCGGACACTCAAGGCCCTGGGGCCGGCATCCATGGTCGCGCTGCTGGCCACGCTCGTGCTTCTGTTCGGCTTCCAGGGCGAGCGGATCATCGAGCAGCCGCTGGTGATCGCGCTGGTGGCCGTGCCGATCCTGATCCAGGTCTACATGAACGCCGGCTTCGCCTACTGGCTGAACCGCCGCGTCGGGGCGGCGTGGTGCGTCGCGGGGCCTTCCGCGCTCATCGGCGCCTCAAACTTCTTCGAGCTTGCGGTCGCCACGGCCATCGCCCTCTTCGGCTTCCAGTCGGGGGCGGCGCTCGCCACCGTGGTCGGCGTGCTGATCGAGGTGCCGGTGATGCTCAGCGTCGTCCAGATCGTGCGCCGTACGCGCGGATGGTACGAGCGCACAGCCTGACCCCGCTGACGCCGCAAGTTGGCCGCGGCTGATGCAGAGAGCGCGCGTCCGGCCGGCGTGAGGCCTTCAGCGGCCGGCGATGGCGGGGTGCGGAGACTTCGGTCGGGCGGCGGCTCCGCCCGACCTGCGTTCGAGTCCCGGAACTGCGAGCTACGACGCCAGCAGCGCCGCGCCGGCGAGGGCGACGGCGGCGCCGGCGAGGCGCAGGCGCTGCGGGCGCTCCGCCG
>JADGHI010000411.1 GCA_019689515.1 Acetobacteraceae bacterium
CGGTCTGCGGGCTCGGCCGGCGGGGGCCGGCCCCCTCCGCGCTACAGCTTCACCCGCAGCAGGTTGGCGATCTCGCCAACGATGCCCCGGCGGAAGGCGAGCACGCAGGCGACGAAGATGGCGCCCTGGATCACGGTCACCCAGGCGCCCATCTCGGCGAGGTAGTTCTGCATGGTCACGATCACCGCCGCGCCCACGACCGGCCCGAACACCGTGCCGAGGCCGCCGACCAGCGTCATCAGCACCACCTCGCCGGACATGGACCAGTGGACGTCCGTGAGGGTGGCGATGCCGAAGACCAGCGACTTCGTGGCGCCCGCCACGCCCGCGAGAACGGCGGACAGGATGAAGGTGACCAGCTTGTAGTCGTCCGTGCGGTAGCCGAGCGAGGTGGTGCGCGGCTCGTTGTCGCGGATCGCCTTGATCACCTGGCCGAAGGGCGAGTGCACGATTCGGTGGATCAGCAGGAACCCGCCGAGGAAGATGGCGGCCACGAACCAGTACATGGCCATGTCGTCCTGCAGCCCGACGAGGCCGAGCAGGGTCCCGCGGGGGATCTGCTGGATGCCGTCCTCGCCGCCGGTGAAGGGCGCCTGGACGCAGAAGAAGTAGACCATCTGCGCCAGCGCCAGGGTGATCATGGCGAAGTAGATGCCGGAGCGGCGGATCGCCAGCCAGCCGAAGCCGGCACCGAGCACGCCGGCCACCGCCGCGCCGGCGATGATGGAGAGCTCCGGCGTCAGCCCCCAGACCTTCGCCGCGTGCCCCGCGATGTAGCCGCCCATGCCGAAATAGGCCGCGTGGCCGAAGGAGAGCAGGCCGACATAGCCGATCAGCAGGTTGAAGGCGCAGGCGAAGAGGGCGAAGCAGAACAGCTTCATCAGGAAGACGGGGTAGAGCCAGAACGGGCTCAGCACGATGAAGGCGATGAGCACCGCGAGCGCACCGAGCTGGGCGCGCGTGAAGCCCCACAGGCCAAGCTCGGCCGGCCGGGAGGTGATGGGCCGCTCGAGTGCGGCCGGAGCCGCGCCGGAGGGAGCGGTGGTGGTGAGGGAGGTGTCGGGCGACATGGGTCAGGCCCTTCCGAACAGGCCGGCGGGACGTGCGAGCAGCACGATCGCCATGATGACGAAGATCACCGTGGCCGAGGCCTCGGGCCAGTACACCTTGGTCAGCCCCTCCACCACGCCGAGGGTGAAGCCGGTGACCACGGAGCCAAGGATCGAGCCCATCCCGCCGATGACGACGACGGCGAAGACCACGATGATGAGATTGGTCCCCATCTGCGGATTGACCGAGTAGATCGGCGCCGCGAGCACGCCCGCCAGCGCCGCGAGCGCCACCCCGCCGCCATAGGTGAGCGTGACCATGCGCGGCACGTTCACCCCGAAGGCCTGCACCAGCGCGGCGTTCTCGGTCGCGGCGCGGAGATAGGCGCCGAGCCGCGTCTTCTCGATCACCAGCCAGGTGGCGAGGCAGAAGACCAGGGCGGCGATCACGACCCAGCCGCGATAGACCGGCATGAACATGAAGCCGAGATCCCAGGCGCCCTGGAGCTCGTCCGGGATGCGGTAGGGCAGGCCGGAGGAGCCGTAGTAGTTGCGGAACACCCCCTCGATCACCAGGGCGAGGCCGAAGGTGAGCAGTAGCCCGTAGAGGTGGTCGAGCTTGTAGAGCGGGCTGATGAACAGCTTCTCCAGCACTACGCCAAAGGCGCCGACGATGATGGGCGCCAGGAGCAGCGCCCACCAATAGCCGAGGCCCAGGTAGTTGAGCAGCATCCAGGCAACGAAGGCGCCCATCATGAACAGCGCGCCATGCGCCAGGTTGACGATGTTGAGCAGCCCGAAGATCACCGCCAGCCCGAGCGAGAGCATGGCGTAGAAGGCCCCGTTGATCAGGCCGAGCAGGAGCTGCCCGAATAGGAGAGGCGTCGGCACTCCGGTCAGCGACTCTATGAACTCCATCATCGAGATCAGCTCCTGAGGAACGCGCAGCCGCCCTCGGCGAGCGGCCGGAACGCTTCGTCGCCGGGCGTCGTGGCGACGAGCTTGTAGTAGTCCCAGGTGCCGGAGGACTCTGCCGGCGTCTTGACCTGGAACAGGTAGGCGGGGTGCAGCTTGCGTCCGTCCTCGCGGATGCGGCCGGGGCCGAAGGCGTCGTCGTCGGTCGGCATCGCCTTCATCCGCTGCACCGTTTCAAGGCCGGAGGCCTTGGCGCGCTCCGCGCCCAGATCGGCCACCGCCTTGAGATAGTGCAGCGTCGCGCCGTAGCAGCCGGCGGGCACCATGGCGGGCGGGCGGTTCTGGTTGTTCGGCCGGATGCGCGCCGAAAAGGCGCGGGTGCGGTCGTTGAGGTCCCAGTAGAAGCTCTCGGTCAGCAGCAGTCCCTGCCCCTGCTCCAGCCCCAGCGCGTGGATGTCGATCACGCCCATCAGCAGCGCCGCGAACTTCATCGTGCGGTGCAGGCCGAACTCACGCGCCGCCTTGATGGTGTTGACCGTGTCGGTGCTGGCGTTGGCCATGCCGAGCACCTTGGCGCGGCTCGCCTGCGCCTGCACGACGAAGGCGGAGAAGTCGGTCGTCTGCGGGAAGGGATAGCGCACCGCGCCGACGACCCGCCCACCGGCCTGGCGGACGAAATTGGCGGTGTCGCGCTCCAGCGCATGGCCGAAGGCATAGTCGGCGGTGATGAAAAACCAGGAATCGCCGCCCGTGCGGGTGATCGCCCCGCCGGTGCCCTTGGCGAGCATGTAGGTGTCGTAGGTCCAGTGGACCGTGTTCGGGCTGCACTGCGCTCCGGTGAGGTCCGAGGTGGCGGCGCCCGAGTTCAGGAACACCTTGTTCTTCTCGCGCGCGATCCCGGCGATGGCGAGCGCGACCGAGGAGGTCGGCACGTCCACGATCGCGTCCACGCCCTGGTCGTACCACTGCCGCGCGATGTTCGCGCCGACGTCGGGCTTGTTCTGGTGGTCGGCGGAGATCACCTCGATGTTGAAGCCGCGGTTGCGGAACTCCGCCGCCGCCTGCTGGGTGCAGACGACGCTGCCCGGGCCCGTCGTGTCGCGGTAGGGGCCGGACATGTCGGTCAGCACGCCGAGGCGGATCGTGGTCTGCGCCTGGGCGCGCGCCGAGCGCCCGGGCAGGGCCGCAGCGGCCGCGGCCGCACCGGCGGCGCCGAGGAGATCGCGGCGGGCAAGTGTTGTCATGTTCCTGGCCTCCCTTTGTCGTGCTGCGTGGCGCCGCGCGGCCCTGACTCCTCGGGTTCAGCTTCGGACGAGGGAGCAACCGCCTTCCGACATGGGCCGGAAGGCTTCCTCGGCCGGCGTGGTCTGCAACAGCTTGAGGTAGTCCCAGGGCCCGCGGCTCTCCTCCGGCTTCTTCACCTCGAACAGGTAGGAGGGGATGACATTCCGGCCGTCAGGGCGGATCTGGCCGCGGCCGAAGGCGTCGTCCTCCACCGGCATCGCCTTCATCCGGTTGACCACCTCGGCGCCCGAAGCTTTGGCCGCTGCCACGCCCATGTCCGCCACCGCCTTCAGGTAGTGCAGCACGCCGGAGTAGTTGCCCGCGGTCACCATGTTCGGGGGCTGGTTGTTGGTGAGCCGCCCGCGCACGCGCTGGGTGAAGGCGCGGGTGCGGTCGTTGAGGTCCCAGTAGAAGCTCTCGGTCATGACGAGGCCCTGCGCCGTCTGCAGGCCGAGCGCGTGGACGTCGTCCACGAACATCAGCAGCGCCGCGAGCCGCACGCCGCGCCGGGTCAGACCGAACTCCGCCGCCTGCTTGATGCAGTTGGTGGTGTCCTGCCCGGCATTGGCGAGGCCGATCACCTTCGCCCGGCTCGCCTGCGCCTGGAGGAGGAAGGAGGAGAAGTCCGTGGTGCCCGGGAAAGGCGTGCGCACGCCGCCCAGGACCCGTCCGCCGGCGGCCTGGATGAATTTCGTCGTGTCGCGCTCCAGCGCGTGGCCGAAGGCGTAGTCGGCGGTGATGAAGAACCAGGTGTCCCCGCCCGCGCGCACCGTCGCGCCGCCGGTTGACCTGGCGAGCATGTAGGTGTCGTACACCCAGTGGCAGGTGGTCGGCGCGCATTGCGCGCCGGTCAGGTCGGAGGTCGCGGAGCCGACGTTGATGTAGACCTTGTTGCGCTCCCGGCAGACCTGGTTGACCG
>JADGHI010000412.1 GCA_019689515.1 Acetobacteraceae bacterium
GCCCGCCACCGCCGCCGACACCACCACCGACACCGCCACCACCACCGGTACCGGCGCCGCGCCGCCGCAGTCCATCCGCGTCTCGGTCGAGGTGCTGGAAGACCTGATGGTGCTCGTCAGCGAGCTGGTGCTGACCCGCAACCAGCTCCTCCAGCTCGCCCGCGCCAAGGGCGATGCGGCGCTGACCGTGCCGCTGCAGCGCCTGTCGCACATCACCTCCGACCTGCAGGAGGGGGTGATGAAGACGCGCATGCAGCCGATCGGCAATGCCTGGGCCAAGCTGCCGCGGCTTGTGCGCGACCTCGGCATCGAGCTTGGCAAGAAGATCGTCCTCGAGATGCGCGGCGCGGAGACCGAGCTCGACCGCCAGGTGCTCGAACTGATCCGCGACCCGCTGACGCACATGGTGCGCAACAGCGCCGATCACGGGATCGAGGCGCCGGAGCAGCGCCGCGCCGCCGGCAAGCCGGAGACCGGGCGGATCATGCTCAACGCCTGCCACGAGGGCGGACAGATCGTCATCGAGGTCAGCGACGACGGGCGCGGCCTGTCGGTGGAGAAAATCCGCGCCAAGGCGATCGCCCAGGGCCTCGCGACCGAGGCGGAGCTTGCGCAGATGAGCGAGCGCGAGATCCTGCGCTTCATCTTCCGCCCTGGCTTCTCCACCGCCAGCCAGGTCACCTCCGTCTCCGGCCGCGGGGTCGGAATGGACGTGGTCAAGACGAATGTCGAGCGGATCGGCGGCACGATCGACCTGCGCTCGCGCGAGGGGCAGGGTACCACCTTCATCATCAAGATCCCGCTGACGCTCGCCATCGTCTCGGCGCTGATCGTCGAGGCAGCGGGTGAGCGCTTCGCCATTCCGCAAATCAGCGTGGTCGAACTGGTGCGCGTCAGCGGCGGCGGCGCGACGGCGGCCGACGCTCAGGCCCCTCGCCTGGAGCGGATCAAGGACGCGCCGGTGCTGCGGCTGCGCGACCGGCTGCTACCGCTCGTCTCGCTCGCCGATCTGCTGCGCCTGGACCGTCCTGAGGGTGGCGCCACGGCTGCGGAGGAGGGCTTCGTCGTCGTCACCCAGGTCGGCGCGCATGTCTTCGGCATCATCGTGGATGGCGTGTTCGACACCGAGGAGATCGTGGTCAAGCCGGTGGCACCGATCCTGCGCCACGTGACGGTGTTCTCCGGCAACACCATCCTCGGCGATGGCAGCGTGATCATGATCCTCGACCCGCACGGCATCGCCCGCGCCACCGGCGTCGCCCGCGACGATGGCGGCGAGGAGGCGGCGGGCGGCGGCGCAGTGGATGCCGATCACTCCGGCCTTGGCGCGGCGGCGCTGCGCTCGGACGCGCGGACCGCAATGCTGCTCTTCCGTGCCGGCGGCGAGGCGACGCCGAAGGCGGTGCCGCTCGGCCTGGTCGCGCGGCTCGAGCACATCCCGCGCGAGCGGATCGAGCTTTCGGGCGGCATGCCGGTGGTGCAGTACCGCGGGCAGCTCATGCCCCTGGTGCCACTCGCCGCCGAGGGCTGGTCGCCGAAGGCGGCGGAGTCGGGCGGACACCAGGCGGTGCTGGTGTTCAACGACCGCGACCGCGCCATGGGCCTGATGGTGGACGAGATCCTCGACGTGGTCGAGGAGCCGCTGCGGATCGAGCGCGGCGCAGCGGCGCAACGCCCCGGCTTCCTTGGCAGCGCGGTCCTGCAGGGCAAGGCGACGGACGTGATCGACACCGCCTGGTGGCTGCGCCAGGCCGGCGAGGACTGGTTCGCCCCCCGGACGGCGACGGACGAGCCCGGCCGCGGCAGTGCGCCGCGCATCCTGGTCGTCGAGGACAGCGCCTTCTTCCGCCACCTCGTCGTCCCCGCCCTCTCCGCCGCAGGCTATGCCGTGACCGCTGTGGAGACGCCGCCACAGGCGCTGAGGCTGCGCGACGCGGGCGCGGAGTTCGAGGCGATCGTCTCCGACATCGAGATGCCGGAGATGGATGGCCTCGCCTTCGCCCGCGCCGTGCGCGAGGGCGGCGGCGCCTGGGCGACGCTGCCCATGATCGCGCTGAGCTCCCGCGCCGATCCGGCCGACGCGGCGCGTGGCCGTGCCGCAGGCTTCACCGACTATGTCGGCAAATACGACCGCGAGGCGCTGCTCACCTCGCTCCGCCAATGCCTCGCGCCGCCGGTTGCGCTTGGCTGAGTCCAGTCCTCTCCGGCCGGGCAGGCACGCGGGACGCATCGCAGGAGCGACGGTTCCACACTGGGCGCGCACAGCAGAAGGGCATCAGCCGATGCAGGGCATGACGACCTCCACGCCGGCACGCGCCGCCGCGTCCGGCCCACCTCCGTCAGCGCTCGCCAGCAGCGAGGGCGAGGAGATCTTCCTCACCCTCACCGTCGCCGGTCAGCCCTGCGCCCTGCCGGTGCTCGCCGTGCGCGACGTGCTGGCCGCGCAGGCGATCACGCGCATCCCCCTCGCCCCGCCCGAGGTGGCCGGCAGCCTGAACCTGCGCGGGCGGATCGTCACCGCCATCGACCTGCGCCGCCGCCTCGGCCTGCCGCCGCGCCTGCCCGGCGAGCCCGAGATGAGCGTCGTGGTGGAGCATCAGGGCGAGCTCTACTCCCTGCTCGCCGATGCGGTCGGCGAGGTGATCCCGCTGCCGCGCGAGGGCTTCGCGCCCAATCCGCCGACGCTCGACCCGCTCTGGCGCGAGATCTCCCGCGGCGTGTACCGCGAGGACGGGCGCCTGCTGGTCGTGCTCGAGGTCGGGCGCGTGCTGGCGATCGGCTGACCGAACGGATGGGGCGGGTCATGGACGTTGCCGATGCGAAGGATGGCGGGGGCGAGGGCGGCGCGCCCTCCGCGCGGCGGAGCTGCCTCGTGGTGGACGACAGCCGGGCGGTACGCCGCGCCGTGCGCCGCATGCTCGAGGAGCTCGGCTTCACGGTGCGCGAGGCGGAGAACGGCGCGCAGGCGCGGGCCGCCTGCCGCGCGGCCCTGCCGGACGCGGTGCTGCTCGACTGGAACATGCCGGTGATGGACGGCCTCGCCTTCCTGCGCCGCGCCCGCGCGGAGTTCGGGCCCGAGCATCCGACGATCGTGCTGTGCACCACGGAATTCGCGCTGGAACGGATCGTGGAGGCGCTCGAGGCGGGCGCGCAGGAATACGTGATGAAGCCCTTCGACGCGGAGATCCTCGGCGACAAGTTCGCCCGCCTCGGCCTGGTCTCGCCGCGGGACAACGCCGCGTGAGCGCGGCTCAGGCAGGCAACGCCACCCTCGGCGCCACGAAGACTGCGCCGGTGGCGGAGGCGGCTGCGCCGGTACGGGTCATGCTGTGCGACGACAGCGCCACCGTCCGCGGCGCGCTTGCCCGCATGCTGCGGACCGACTCCGCGATCCGCATCGTCGCCCAGGTCGGAGACGGGCGCGCCGCGCTCGCGGCGCTGCCCGAGGCGCGGCCGGAGGTGGTGCTGCTCGACCTGGAGATGCCGGTGATGGACGGCATGACGGCGCTGCCGCTGCTGCTGCGCCAGCCGGCGGAGCTGCGGCCGGTCGTGATCGTCGCCAGCGCCCTGACCCAGCGCGGCGCCGCGGCGGCGATGGCGGCGCTGCGGGCCGGTGCCGCCGACTACCTGCCGAAGCCGAGTGCCTCCAGCGGTGGTGTCGCCGACCCCGTCTTCCAGGCGGAATTGGTGGCAAAGGTGAAGGGCTGGGCGCGGCTGCGCCGGCGCTGGCGGATGCCCGCCGCCCCTCTCCCGGACGGCGCCATTCCCGGCGCGCCGAGCGGTCCCGCGCGGCCGGAACGGGTGCCGCTTACGCCGGCCGCGTCCGGCTCCGCCTCTCCGGGCGCCATCCGGCGGCCGATCGCGGGCAGGCCGGAGCCGACCTCATCGGGCCGAGCGGCGCTCCACCGCCTCGCACGGTCGGAGCCGGCGGCCGTGCCCGGCCCTGCAAGATGGCCCACGGCCCGGGCAGGCATCGTCCCGCCGCCGGGCGGGGTCGCGCGGGATACGCCCATCCGCCGGCAACGCGCACCCGAAGGCGCCGCCCCCACCATCGCCGCGCCACGCACCGCGCCGCGGGTGGTCGTGATTGGCGCCTCGACCGGAGGGCCGCAGGCGCTGGCTGCGCTGGTGCGACGCCTGCCCGCCGCGCCCACCGTGCCG
>JADGHI010000413.1 GCA_019689515.1 Acetobacteraceae bacterium
CTCCGGGCGCCCCCGCCCGCGCCGCTGCCGCGTCGAACCAGGCGGCGACCGCCGCCCGCGCCTCCGGGGTGAGGTGCAGGCCGAGCTTGCTCCGCCGCCACAGTACATCCTCCGCGCTGCGCGCCCATTCCTCGCGGTGCAGCCATTCGAGCTCGCGTTCGGTCAGCCCGGCGCCGAAATCGCGGCCCAGCGCCGCCATCCCCGATGCGCCGTCGAGCAACGCATCCATCTCCGTCCCGTAGGCGCGGCAGAGCCGGCGCAGCGTCGCCGGCGGCAGCCAGGGGTAGCGGCGCATCTGCGCGGCCTCGAAGGCGGGCAGCCCCGCGGTGCCGAGCCCGCCGCCCGGCAGCGGCGCCGTCGCCGTCCAGGGCCGCGTCGCCGTAAGGCCAAGTGCAGGGGCAAGCTTCGCCAGCGCCTCCTCTGCCAGGCGGCGGTAGGTCGTGAGCTTGCCGCCATAGACGTTCAGCACGGGCGGCCCGCCCTCGCCGGCCCGATCCAGCGCCAGCACGTAGTCGCGTGTCACCGCCGAAGGGTCGCGCGCGCCGTCGTCGTACAGCGGCCGCACGCCGGCATAGCTCCAGACCACCTCCGCCGGATGTACGGGCCGGCGGAATTGGCGCGAGACCGCGGCGCAGAGATAGGCGGTCTCCTCCGCCGAACAGGTGGCTGCAGCGGGGTCGCCCTCATGCGGCACGTCCGTGGTGCCGACGAGCGAGAAGCGGCCCTCGTAGGGGATGACGAAGACGACGCGGCCGTCATCGTTCTGCAGAATGTAGGCCTGCTCGCCCTCGTAGAGCTCGGGCAGCACGATGTGGCTCCCGCGCACCAGGCGCAGCATGCAGCGGGAGTGCGCTCCCCCGGCGCTCTCGAGCACGCGCACCGCCCAGGGCCCGCCGGCATTGGCGATGGCGCGGGCGCGGACGGTGTGCTCCGCGCCGTCCTCCGTGCGCAACCGGCAGGTCCAGGCGCCCTCCGTGGGCGTGGCGCCGAGGAAGGCGGTGCGCACCGCGATCTCGGCGCCGCGCCGCGCGGCGTCCTTCGCGTTCAGCACCACCAGGCGGGCGTCATCGACCCAGCAGTCGGAATAGGCGAAGGCGGCGGTGACCTCCGGCTTCAGGGGCGCGCCATAGGGATGGGTGCGGGTGTCGATCGCCTCCGCGCCCGGCAGGCTGACGCGGCGCGCGAGGTGGTCGTAGAGGAACAGCCCGGCGCGGATCATCCAGCGCGGGCGCATCTCCGGCCGGTGCGGCAGCACGAAGCGCATCGGCCGGACGATGTGCGGGGCGATGCGGAGCATCACCTCGCGCTCGGCCAGCGCCTCGCGCACGAGGCGGAACTCCCAGTGCTCGAGGTAGCGCAGGCCGCCGTGGATAAGCTTGGAGGAGGCGGAGGAGGTGGCGCCGGCGAGGTCACCCTTCTCGACCAGCAGCACGGAGAGGCCACGGCCCGCGGCGTCGCGCGCGATGCCGCAGCCGTTGATGCCACCGCCGACGACGAGGAGGTCGAAGGTCTTGCGCATGCTCAGATCAGCCGCCCCCGGATCCGGTTGACGACGACCTCGGCGACGAGCACGACGGCGAGGATCGCAAGCAGCACCGTGGCCACGCGGTCCCACTGGAAGAAGTCGATCGCGTCGTTGAGCACCACGCCGATTCCGCCCGCGCCGACCAGGCCGAGCACGGCGCTCTCGCGCACGTTGATGTCCCAGCGGAACAGCGCGATGCCCCAGAAGGCCGGGCGCACCTGTGGCCAGACCGCCTTGAGCATGGTCGCGCCCCAGCCGGCGCCGGCGGCGCGCAGCGCCTCGACCGGGCCGGGGGAGGCCTCCTCCAGCGCCTCGGCCAGCAGCTTGCCGACGAAACCGATGGAGCGGAAGGCGATGGCGAAGACGCCGGCGGCGGCGCCTGGGCCGAAGACCGCGACGAAGATCAGCGCCCAGACCAGCGAGTTCACCGAGCGCGAGGCGACGAGGACGAGCTGCGCCAGCCAATTCAGCGGCGCGATGTGGCAGATGTTGCGTGCCGCGAGCAGCGCCACCGGGACGGCGAGGAAGAAGGCGAGGATGGTGCCCAGCGTCGCGATGTGCAGCGTCTCGACCAGTGCGGTGTGGACCTCCGGATAGTAGTGGGCGAGGTCGGGCGGCCACATGCGCACCAGCAGATCGGCCATCTGCGCCGGCGCGTCGGCGAGGAATTCCGGGATGATGTCGATGCTGCGCACCGCCCAGGCGACCGCCGCGACCACCCCGAGCCAGACCAGCCAGCGCGCGAGGCGCTGGCGCGGCGTGAAGCGCGACCACTCGCGATCAAGGGGGCGCATCGGGTCGGCGCCGGCACGGGCCGGAGCGGCGTTCCCCGTCGCTGCGGCGGTGGCGGTGGTCGCGCCGGTCATCGCAGCGCCGCCCGCACCCGGCCGGAAACCAGCTCGGCCAGGAAGATCATGGCGATGATGGCGATCAGGATGGCGCTGACGAAGTCGTAGTCGAAGCGCTTGAAGGCGGCGAACAGCGTCCCGCCGATCCCGCCCGCGCCGACGATGCCGACGAGGGTGGAGTTTCGCAGGTTCGAATCGAGCTGATAGAGGCAGAAGCCGACGAAGCGCGAGGCGACCTGGGGCAGCACGGCGTAGATCAGCACCGCCATCGTTCCCGCGCCGGCGGCGCGCACCGCCTCCACCGGCTTCATCGAGATCTCCTCGAGCGCCTCGGCGAACAGCTTGGCGATGAAGCCCACCGACGCGACCACCAGCGCCGCCACGCCCGCGAGCGCGCCGAAGCCGATCGCCTTGACGAACAGGATCGCGACGATGACGTAGTGCAGCGACCGGCAGATCGCGATCACGCCGCGCACCGGCGCGTTGATCCACCACGGCGCGAGGTTGCGCGCCGCCAGCACGCCGAGCGGCAGCGAAAGCGCGATGCCGATGGCGGAGGCGAGGACCGCGATCTGCAGGCTCTCGACCAGGCCCTCGACCAGCAATTCCCAGCGCGTGAAGTTCGGCGGGACCATGCGGGCGAGGAACCGCCCGGCCTCGCCGAAACCGACCGCCAGCCGCTCCCAGCTCAGCCCGAGCTGCGGCACCGCATAGGCGGTGTAGGCGACGAGCGCGAGCATGCCGAGCCGGAAGCCCCAGCTCGGCGCGAAGGGGCGGCGGGGCGCCGCGGCTGCGTGGCCCGAGGCGCTCACAGCCAGTCCTCCCCGCCGTAGATCGCCCGCAGATGCGCCGTCTCCAGCGCCTCGGGCGGGCCGTCGAACACGATCGTGCCCTCGGACATGCCGACGATCCGCCGGGCGAAGCGCTTCGCGAGCTCCACGTTGTGGATGTTGAGCACCACCGGCACGCCCGCCTCCTCGGTCAGCCGCGCCAGCAGCTCCAGCACTTCCACCGCCGTCTTGGGGTCGAGCGAGGAGGTCGGCTCGTCGGCCAGAAGCAGTTCCGGCCGCTGCATCAGCGCCCGCGCGATGCCGACGCGCTGGCGCTGGCCGCCCGAGAGCGCGTCCGCTCGCCGTGTCGCGTAGTCCGGCAGGCCGACCGCCTCGAGCAGGGCGAAGCCATGCTCGATGTCCTCGGCCGGGTAGCGCCGCAGCCAGGCGCGCCAGAGCGGGACGTAGCCCAGCCGGCCGCAGAGCAGGTTCTCCATGACGGAGAGCCGCTCGACCAGGTTGTACTCCTGGAACACCATGCCGATGCGCCGGCGGGCGAGGCGCAGCGCCTTGCCGCGGAGGCGCGTCAGATCTTCGCCGCGCAGCCGGATCTCGCCGCGCGTCGGTTCCACGAGGCGGTTGATGCAGCGGAGCAGGGTGGACTTGCCGGTGCCAGAGGGGCCGATCACCGCGGTGATCCCCTCCGCGCCCACCGCTAGGTCAATGCCGCGCAGCACCGGCGTGCCGGGCACGTATTCCTTGACCAGCCCGCGGATTTCGAGCGGCGGGGCGGCCATGTCGCTCACTGCGGCCGCTGTTGCTGCTGCTGGCGCTGCTGCGCCCGACGCGCTGCGGCTTCCTCCTCGCGCCGTGCCTCGATGTCGAAATTGGCGCGGGTGTAGGGGGCATTCACCGCATCGGCCACCTGCCGCACCGGCTCCCAGTCCTTGAGGTAGGTCGCAGGCCAGAAGCGGTCATTGCCGCCGAGGTCGCGCGACATCTGCGGCGGGAAGCGG
>JADGHI010000414.1 GCA_019689515.1 Acetobacteraceae bacterium
CTCCAGCTCGGTGCGGGTGGCGGGGTCCATCTCGGGGACGGGCATGGGCGGGTCCTCCTTGGTGGCGGCTCTACTCGCCACCATAGATGGTCCATCGGGGCTGGCTTCGCCATACTCCGGCCCGGAGAGGAGAGGACGACGGGCGATGGCGTGGACCGACGCGGAGGCGCGCGCCGCGCTGAGGCGGATGTTCGAGGCGGCCGTCCGGGCGGCCGACCCGCGCGCCGTGCTGGCGCCGCACCTGCCGGAGCCGCCGGCGAAGGGGCGCGTGGTGGTCGTCGGCGCCGGGAAGTCGGCGGCGGTGATGGCCCAGGCGGTCGAGGCCGCTTGGCCGGAGGTGCCGCTCTCCGGCCTGGTGGTGACGCGCTACGGCCATGCCGTGCCGACCCGGCGCGCGGAGGTCGTGGAGGCCTCGCACCCCGTGCCCGACGCGGCCGGGGAGGCGGCGGCGCGACGGATCCTTGCGATGGTGGGGGGACTCACCGCGGAGGACCTGGTGCTGTTCCTCGTCTCCGGCGGCGGGTCGGCGCTGATGGCGCTGCCCGCGCCGGGGCTGACGCTTGCCGACAAGCAGGCGGTGAACCGGGCGCTGCTGGCCTCGGGCGCGACGATCCACGAAATGAACTGCGTGCGGCGGCACCTCTCCGCGATCAAGGGCGGGCGGCTGGCGGCGGCGGCGCATCCGGCGCGGGTCGTCACGCTCGCGATCTCCGACGTGCCGGGGGATGATCCGGCAGTGATCGCCTCCGGACCGACCGTGCCCGACCCGACCACCTTCGCTGAGGCACGGGCGATCGTCGCGCGCTACGGGATCGCGCTGCCGGAGGCCGTGGCACGGCACCTGGAGGCGGCGGCCGAGGAGACCCCGAAGCCGGGCGACCCGCGCCTCGCCCGCGCCGAGTTTCGCCTGATCGCGACGCCGCACATGGCGCTGGGCGCTGCCGCCGAGGCGGCGCGCGGGCTTGGCCTCACGCCGCTGATCCTGGGCGATGCGCTGGAGGGCGAGGCGCGCGAGGTCGGCACCGTGCTGGCCGGCATCGCGCGCAGCGTGCGGGCCCATGGGCTGCCGGTCGCGCCGCCGGCGGTCCTGCTCTCGGGCGGCGAGACGACGGTGACGATTCGCGCCGCCGGCCCTCCGGGTCAGGGCGGGCGCAACACGGAATGCCTGCTCGGCGCGGCGCTGGCGCTCGCCGGGGCGCCGGGGGTGTGGGGGCTGATGGCCGACACCGATGGCATAGACGGCATCGGGGATGCGGCCGGCGCAGTTGCCACGCCCGACACGCTGGCGCGCGCCCGGGCCGCCGGGCGCGACCCGCGCGCGGCGCTCGACGCGCATGACAGCGGCGGGCTCTTCGCCGCCTTGGGCGACACCGTCGTGACTGGCCCGACCCTGACGAACGTGAACGACTTCCGCGCTCTCCTCATCCTTTCCTGATCACGGAACCGCATGTCCCCGAGCCGTATCCCGCTGCGCCGACGCCGCCGCACCAAGATCGTCGCAACCCTGGGCCCCTCCTCCTCGACGCCGGAGGTGATCGAGCGGCTCTACCGCGCCGGCGCCGACGTGTTCCGGCTGAACTTCAGCCACGGCACGCAGGAGGACCACGCCGAGCGGATCGCCATGATCCGCGCGGTGGAGCGCAAGGTGGGGCGGCCGATCGGCATCCTCGTCGACGTCCAGGGGCCGAAGCTGCGCGTCGGCCGGTTCAGCGGCGGGCGGGTGCACCTGCAGACCGGGCAGACCTTCCGTCTCGACCTGAACCCGACGCCGGGCGACGCGCGGCGGGTGCAGCTTCCGCATCCGGAGATCATCGAGGCGGCGCAGATCGGCACAACGCTTCTGCTCGACGACGGCAAGCTGCGCCTGCGCGTCGTGCACAAGCGCCCCGATCACCTGGAGACGGAGGTGGTGGTCGGCGGGCCCCTCTCCGACCGCAAGGGCGTGAACGTGCCGGACGTGGTGCTGCCGATCCCGGCGCTGACCGAGAAGGACCGCTCGGACCTCGCCTTCGCGCTCGACCAGGGCATCGAGTATGTCGGCCTCTCCTTCGTGCAGCGGCCGGAGGACGTGGCGGAGGCGAAGGCGATCGCCGACGGTCGCGCCTGGATCATGGTGAAGATGGAGAAGCCGCAGGCGGTCGAGAACCTCGACGCGATCCTCGCGCTCACCGACTGCATCATGGTCGCGCGCGGCGACCTCGGCGTGGAGCTGCCGCCGGAGGAGGTGCCGCTGGTGCAGAAGCGCATCGTGCGCGCCGCGCGTGCGGCCGGCAAGCCGGTCGTGGTCGCGACCCAGATGCTGGAGAGCATGATCAGCGCGCCGGCACCGACGCGCGCCGAGGCCTCCGACGTCGCGACGGCGGTGTTCGACGGGGCGGACGCGGTCATGCTGAGCGCGGAGACCGCCGCGGGGCAGTTCCCGTTCGAGGCGGTCAACATGATGGACCGCATCGTCGCGCGCGTGGAGGCCGATCCGGGCTGGCGCGGGCTGACCGACGCGAACCGGCCGGAGCCGGAGCGCAGCTCAGCCGGCGCCATCGCCGCCGCTGCACGCCAGGTGGCGCACACCATCGAGGCGGAGGTGATCGCGACCTTCTCCTCGACGGGCTCCACGACGCTCCGCGTCGCGCGGGAACGGCCCGACTGCCCGATCCTCGGCCTGACGCCGAGCGAGGCGACGGCGCGGCGCATGGCGGTGATCTGGGGCGTGCACCCGCTCGTCGTGAGCGAGATCCACTCGATGAGCGAGATGGTCACGCGCGCGGTGCGCGCCGCTCAGCAGGAGGCCTTCGCCACGCATGGCGATGAGGTGGTGGTGACGGCGGGCGTGCCCTTCGGCACGCCGGGCACCACGAATTCGCTGCGCGTCGCGACGGTGAAATAGGGCACGCGCCGGAACAGCCGCGAAAGCGGACGGATCCCGCGCGCGGGAAACCCTCATGCGTCCCCATGCGTCTTGCCGCCCCGGGACCGCGAAACCGGGAGAACGCGCGAGTGATGCGGAACGGCAAGGGTATGGCGGCGGCAGTGGTAGCCTCGATCCTGGTCCTGGCGATCGGTTCCACGGCGGACGCAGCGGAGCGCGACACCGAAGCACGGCGTGCGGAAGCGGCGCAGCCGGCGGCAGGGCGCCGCGCAACCACGGCGCGGCCGCAACGCGGCGAGGCCTCCTACTACCACCCGCGGTTCGAAGGCCGTCGCATGGCGAATGGCGAACGCTTCGATCCGGATTCGGATTCCGCGGCGCACCGGACGCTGCCGTTCGGTACCAGGGCCCGCGTCACTAATTTGGCGAACGGCCGCACGGCCGAGGTCACGATCGAGGACCGCGGTCCCTATGTGCGCGGGCGCATCATCGACGTCACGCCGGAGACGGCCGGGCAACTCGGGATGCGCGAATCCGGCACCGCGCCGGTGGAGGTCCGGCCGGTCGGGCCTCCCCGACAGGACCAGGCCGGGGACCGGCGCTAGCGAGAGCGTGCGCCTCTCCCGACCTGGCGCGGCTCAGGCCAGCCGGATGAGCCGCTTGCCCAGGTTCTCGCCGCGGTAGAGTCCGGCGATCGCGCCCGGCGCCTGCTCGATGCCGTCGAGGATCTCCTCGCGGTGGCGGAGCTTGCCGGCGCGCAGCCAGTCGGCGAGCTGGGCGACGGCAGCCTCGAACCGCGCGACGTGGTCGAAGAACAAAAAGCCCTCCATGCGGGCGCGCTTGACGAGCAGGTGGCGCTCGACGCGCGGGCCGAGCGGCGGCGGGTTCCAGCTCGCGACCGAGGCTGTGCCGCAGATCACCACGCGCGCGCGATCGGCGAGGTTGGCGAGAACGGCATCGCTGATCGGCCCGGCCGTGTTGTCGAAATAGACGTCCACGCCCTTCGGGCAGGCGGCGGCGATGGCGCCGCGCAGGTCTTTTTCGCTCTTGTAGTCGAGGGCGGCGTCGTAGCCGAACTCCTCCAGACAGAGCCGCACCTTCTCCGGCCCGCCGGTGATGCCGACCGCGCGGCAACCGAGGAGCTTCGCGACCTGCCCGACCGTCGCGCCGACCGAGCCGGCGGCGGTCGAGACGACCACGGTTTCGCCGGGCTTGGGCTGCCCGATCTCGATCAGGCCGCAATAGGCGGTGATGCCGTTCAGTCCGAGCACGCCGAGCGAGGC
>JADGHI010000415.1 GCA_019689515.1 Acetobacteraceae bacterium
GGGTTCGGGCGCGGGACTCGGCTCAGCAGCCACGGTGGGCGGCGAGGCTGCGGCATCGTCCGATGTGGCGGGCGGCAGGGGCAACACATCCGCCGGGGCGGCCGCCGGCGCGACGATCCACTCTTCGGGCCCGGCCGTCCTGGCGGCGTCGGGTGCCGCAAGGGCCAGCGCCTCGCTTTGTGGCGCAGCAGCCGCTTCGGGCAGTTCCGGCACCGATGCCGGCGGGATCGGAGCAAGCGTGGCAAGTGCCGGAGGCAGGAGAGGGAGCGGCCGAGGCGGCGGCGCGCCCTCGCCTGGATCGGCCGCGAGTTCCGCACTCGCCAGCATCGCGCCCGGTCCGGGGCGCAGGGGATGCTCATGCAGGGCAGGAAGGCGCGGCGCGGCGGGCGTGGCACGCTCCCCGTCGGCCAGTCCCTCCGGCGGCGGCCCGAGATACGCCAGGGTCACCGTCCCGCCGATGACGACGAGAGCCACGGCGGCCCAGAAGACGGCAAGAGCACGGACGCCGGGAGTCGCGGGGCGGTCCGCGGGCGGTGGGCTCCGCCGCGGCCCGACCCAGTGCAATTCCTGGTCCTGCGGTGCGATGAGCGAGGAGGACGGTGCTGCGACCGCCGTCTCCTCCAGGCCCGTCAGCTGCAGCGCCGATCCCGCCCCGAGCACGCGCTGCACGGTTTCGACCCAGGCGGCGCCTCCGGTCAGGGCGAGGCCGGGCTGCGCCGCGAAGGCCCGATCGAGGAGGCGACCCAAGGCCGGCAATTCGCGCGGCGGCCCGCGGACATGGACGACCGGCGGATAGCCCCCGAACATGCCGACGAATCCAACGGCGTCGAACATGGCGCGCAGGCGCTCTCCGGCGCGCGGCACCGCCGGGCCAGGCATCAGGTCCAGCAGTGCGATCCCGACATCCGGATGGATGAGCACACGGCCGAGGCGTGCCGGCGGGACAGCATCATCGCCGTCGAGGGTGCAATCCTGCAGGACCACCCAGCCCGGCCTCATCGCGCCGAGCGTGCGGGCGAGGAGCACGTCAATGGCGCCGCCGCGGGCATGATCTGGCCGGAATGTGTCGGACAAGAAATGTATCGTCCGCCCACGGAACATTCGTGCAATGAACGAATATCAATGCACGTTGGATTGTATGCCAATCTGCGAAGATCCCACAGACCCTATCCAATTTCGCGATCAATTTTGCGAGCAACGGGATCCACGGGCCACTATCGGCGGCACGGCAGGATCGCCTGATCACATGCGCTGCCGCACCCCGAAGGTGCGGCATCCCGGCATCGTGCCCCGCCCACTCCGCAGCGCGCGGAAACCGCTCTCCCTCCTCCGATCAGCCCGACGACGCGCATGGATAGCCGTCCGCACGCGGATCGCGGACGAGCGGCGGGCGACAGGCATGCTCCACAGCCCCGGAGGAGATCGCGTTGACCACGCGCCACCCTTGGCGGAGGCTGAACGAGTCCAGGCAAGGCGCCGGCCCCACCGAGCATGGCCATGCGGCCATGCGATGGGAACGCCGCACACACGGAGACCGGGGAGAGAGAACGTCGTGAAGGCTTCCCTTTTCTACCTGCCGAGCATCGGCAGCCGCGCCGAGATCGAGGCCGGGATGGCCGGCATGCGCGGCGACCTCTATCAGCGCATGCTGCGCGAACTGTCGGAGCAGATCCGTCTCGCCGACGAGCTCGGCTACGATTCCGTCAGCTTCACCGAGCACCACTTCCACATCGAGGGGTTCGAGATCTCGAACAACCCGGTGCTGCTCGACCTCTACTTCGCGATGCAGACGAAGCGCATCCGGGTCGGCCAGCTCGGCATCGTGCTGCCGGCGGCGAACCCCATCCGGGTCGCCGAGGACATCGCCATGCTGGACCACATGACGGGCGGCCGCGCCTGCGCGGGCTTCGCGCGCGGCTACCAGCGCCGCTGGGTGGACATCATGGCCCAGCAGACGCACGGCATCCATGGCGCACTACCGAACCAGCACGACGAGATCGACGCGGCGAACCGGGCCGCCTTCGAGGAGAACTTCCGGATCATCAAGAAGTGCTGGACCGAGGAGATGCTGACCCATGAGGGCAAGTTCTGGCGCATCCCCGCGGGACCGACGCCCTGGACGCTCGACACGACCGAGAAGTGGGGCAAGGGGGTCGAGAACGGCATCCTGAAGGCGGTGGGCGTCGTGCCGAAGCCGCTGCAGAAGCCGCACCCGCCGCTGTTCCAGCCCTTCGCGAGCTCCGAGAATACGGTACGCTTCTGCGCGAAGGAAGGCATAACGCCGATCCTGCCCGCGATGCATCCCGTGCACGAGGAGAAGCTCTACAGCGTCTATGCCGAGGTCGCGGGCAAGCCGAAGGGCGTGGGCATGGGCGTGCTGCGCGACGTCATCATCGCCGACACCGACGAGCAGGCGATGGCGCTCTGGCGCGACTCCGGCCAGTTCGCCGGCCGCGCCTGGTTCGAGCCCTTCGGCTTCCGCAAGGGCCTCGCGGACCCTGTCACCGGGCGCTACCCCACGCCGGAGGAGATCGTCGCGCAGGGCTACGCCTATGTCGGCACGGTGGACACGGTGCTGCGCGCGATGGAGGCCTCGCAGCGGCGACAGCCCGTGGACTGGACCTTCTGCTACACCTACAACGCGCTGGTGCCGCACGACATCCTGATGCGCTCGATCGACGCCTTCTGGACGAAGGTCATGCCGCGCTTCCAGTAGTCGGCGCGTCCCTCCCTGGCCTCTTGTCGGCCTGACCGTGTTCGGGCCGACAAGGGGCCGGTCCATTCCATCCGCGCGCTGGGTGTTTCCACCCGGGGCGAGCGCGGCCTAGCGCGCCGCGGCGGCAGGGCGCGGCGAGAAGGGGCCGCTCCGCGCGGCGAGGGCGTAGGCCTCGTCCACCATGCGCATCACCGGCACCATGTCGCCGAGCCCGGCGAGCGGCGCCGCGCCGCGCCGCACGCGCTCCAGCACGTCGTGCATGAAGGTGCGGTAATGCGCGACGTTGGTGGTGTGCACCCGGCGCACCTCCCGCCGGCCGGAGGGATCGAGCAGCTCAACTGTCTCCGGGTCCTGCGCGATGATGTAGCGGCGCGGCGTGCGGATCGCGAAGTGCATGTCGAAGGTGCCGGTCGGGCCGGGATAGAGGTAGCCGGTCTCGACCAGGCAGAGCTCCGACCCCGTGCGGCCGAAGGTGACGACGCTGTAGTCCTCGATCGGGTGGCCCCAGGCGGCGTTCGACATGGCGGCGGCGATCGGCCGCACCTCCGGCCCCCAGAGCAGGCGGCAGATGTCAAAGAAGTGGACCGCGAGGTTGATCGTGCAGCCGCCGCCGGAGGGGCCGGGGTCCAGCATCCAGTCGCAGCCCGCCTGCTGGTAGCGCGAGGGGAAGCCGGCGATGAAGCGGAAGGTCATGCTCTGCACGCCCTCCGCCGCCGCTTCCTCGCGCAGCAGGGCGAGGAAGTCGCCATTGCGGAACACCAGCGGCACGGCGGCGAAGGCGCCGCGCGCCTCGGCGAGACGGGCGATGCGCTCGACCTGCGCCGCGTCGAGGCCGCAGGGCTTCTCGATCGCGAAGGGGATGCCCTCCTCGATGAGGAATTCCGCCTCCTCCGCCATGTCGACGTGGCGGCCAAGCGCGACGACGAAATCGGGCTTCGTGCGCCGGCAAAGGGCGCGGAAATCGGGATCCGTGGGGCAGCCGAGTCGGGCGCCGAGCGCGGCGACGACATTCGCGTCGGGGTCGCTGACGCCGGCGAGGCTCACGCCCGGGATTTCGAGGCTGGGGTCGAGATAGAGCGGCAGGTGCCAGTGCGACGCCCCGATGAATGCGATCCGCATGCCGCGTCCCTCTCCGTTCGTTGATCGCGACCCTCGTTATCCGATCGAAGCGCGAAGTGTCGACAGGTTGCTTGCCGCCTCTCCGATCACACGCGCACGGTGGCGCGAAAACGCACCGTTCATGCGCGCACGAAGAGCCGCGTCCGCTCGTCCGCCGGTTGATGGGCGTTCGGCTTCGGAAGGGAGGGATGGCCGTGAACGACATCACGGACGCCGTGCGCGCCCTTATCGGGCTCCGCTCCGACTGGATCGAGGCCTGCCATCCCGTCGAGGCGAGCGAACGGCGCCCACGCTGCACCGTGCACCT
>JADGHI010000416.1 GCA_019689515.1 Acetobacteraceae bacterium
GCCGTGCCCGCCCCACACGGATCACCGAGGGAGTACCCGGTCTTGCAGACCATCGCCCTGCTCCTGGTCATCGCGCTGGGAGCGCTGTCCATCGTCTATGGCTACCTGACCGTGAAGGACGTCCTGGCGCGCGACGCCGGCTCCGAACGGATGCAGGAAATCGCCCGCGCCATCCAGGAAGGCGCCTCAGCCTACCTCAAGCGCCAGTACACTACGATCGGCATCGTTGGCGTGGTGCTGTTCGTGGTCGTCTGGGTTCTGCTCGGCTTCCTGGTCGCACTTGGCTTCCTGATCGGCGCGGTGCTCTCGGGCACGGCCGGCTTCATTGGCATGAACGTCTCGGTCCGCGCCAATGTCCGCACCGCCCAGGCGGCGACGCAGTCGCTGGCTGGCGGGCTCGATGTCGCCTTCAAGTCGGGCGCGGTGACAGGCCTGCTGGTCGCCGGCCTCGCCCTGCTCGGCGTGGCGATCTACTTCTTCGTCCTCACCAAGCTGGCGGGCTACCCGGCGCACAGCCGCACAGTGATCGACGCGCTGGTCGCGCTCGGCTTCGGCGCCTCGCTGATCTCGATCTTCGCCCGTCTCGGCGGCGGCATCTTCACCAAGGGTGCCGATGTCGGCGGCGACATGGTCGGCAAGGTCGAGGCCGGCATCCCCGAGGACGACCCCCGCAACCCGGCGACCATCGCCGACAACGTGGGCGACAACGTCGGCGACTGCGCCGGCATGGCCGCCGACCTGTTCGAGACCTACGCGGTGACGATGGTCGCGACCATGGTGCTGGCCGCCATCGCCTTCGCCGACCCGGCGCTGATGTGGAGCGGCATGCTCTATCCGCTGGCGATCGGGGCGGCCTGCGTCGTGACCTCCATCGCCGGCACCTATTTCGTGAAGCTGCCGGCCAACAACTCCATCATGGGGGCCATGTACCGGGGCTTCATCGTCACCGGCCTGCTCTCGCTGGTGGCGCTGCTGGCGGTGACCTACCTCGTGTTTGGCTCCAGCGCGATCACCGCGGGCGGCACGAGCTTCGAGCCCTTCGCGCTGTTCCTCTGCGGCGTGGTGGGGCTGGCGGTGACCGGCCTGATCATCTGGGTGACGGAGTACTACACCGGCACCGACTACCGCCCGGTGCGGGCGATCGCCGAAGCCTCGCAGACCGGCCACGGCACCAACGTGATCCGCGGCCTCGCCGTCAGCATGGAGAGCACCGCCATCCCGGCGCTGATCGTCATCGCCGGCGTGCTTTGCGCCTACAACCTGGCCGGGCTCTACGGCATCGCCGTGGCGGTGACGACGATGCTGTCGCTCGCCGGCATGGTGGTCGCGCTCGACGCCTTCGGGCCGGTCACGGACAACGCCGGCGGCATCGCCGAGATGTCCGGCCTGCCGAAGGAGGTGCGCCACTCCACCGACGCGCTCGACGCGGTGGGCAACACGACCAAGGCGATCACCAAGGGCTATGCGATCGGCTCGGCGGGCCTCGGCGCGCTGGTGCTGTTCGCGGCCTACACGCAGGATCTCACCTACTTCGCCTCGAACCCCGACGCTCACCCGTACTTCCGCGACGTCGGGCCGATCACCTTCTCGCTCTCTGACCCCTACGTGGTGGTCGGGCTGCTGTTCGGCGGGCTGCTGCCCTACCTGTTCGGCGGCATCTCGATGACCGCGGTCGGCCGCGCGGCGCAGAGCGTGGTCGAGGAGGTGCGCCGGCAGTTCCGCGAGAAGCCGGGCATCATGCAGGGCACCGACCGGCCGGACTACGGCCGCGCGGTGGACATGCTGACCAAGGCGGCGATCCGCGAGATGATCGTCCCCAGCCTGCTGCCGGTGCTGGGGCCGATCGTGATGTTCCTGCTGGTGCTGTGGATCGCCGGCAAGGCGGCGGCCTTCTCCGCCCTCGGCGCGATGCTGCTCGGCGTGATCGTCACGGGCTTCTTCGTGGCGGTGAGCATGACCACGGGCGGCGGCGCCTGGGACAACGCGAAGAAGTACATCGAGGACGGCCACTTCGGCGGCAAGGGCTCCGAGGCCCACAAGGCCGCGGTGACCGGCGACACGGTCGGCGACCCGTACAAGGACACGGCGGGCCCGGCGGTGAACCCGATGATCAAGATCACCAACATCGTCGCGCTGCTGCTGCTGGCGGTGCTGGCGTCGCACTGAACGAGACGAGGCGGGCGGCGCCTATGCGCGCCGGCCGAGCCCTACACCCAAGCCCCTCCCTCGCATGCGCGGGGGAGGGGTTTTCCTTTTCTGATCGCCCTCAGAAGTGGGCCTGCGTGCGCGCCTGAGCGCCCTCAATCCACCCGCAGGTGGTCCGGCACGCGCAGCCCGAGGCGCACCGGCACCGGCCACAGCTCCCGCACCGTGCGCAGCGTCCGGAACCCCGCGGCGAGGTAGCCCGGCAGCGCCCGCGGATGGTCGGCCGTGCAGGTGTTCACCGTCAGCGCGCGCGGCCTCTCCGCCCAGGCGGTGTCGATCGCGTGGCGGAGGAAGGGCGTGCCGAGGCGCTTGCCGATGGCGAAGGGCATCAGCCCGAAATAGCTGAGGTTGATCGCGTGCGCGGGGCGCCGGTCGAGCTCGTAGAACCCCGCCGGCTGCCCGCCGACGTAGAGCACGTGCACAGAGACACCCGGATGCGACAGGATCGCGGCGATCTCCGCGTCCGGTGCGACCCGGCGCAGCCACCAGAGGTAGTCCTGCCCCACCGTGTTGTAGAGGAAGCGATAGAACGGCACCGTGCAGCGCGGCTGCACGCGCACCACCTGCGCACCGCGCGGCAGCGGCCGCCCGGGTGTCTCGGGCGGCGCGTCCATGCGCAGGAAGGTGACGTCCACGGCAGCGGTGACGGTCGCCTCCCTGGCCTCCGCCGCGGACATGGCGTCAGTTGTCCAGGAAGGAGCGCAGCTTGCGCGAGCGCGAGGGGTGCTTGAGCTTCCTCAGCGCCTTCGCCTCGATCTGGCGGATGCGCTCGCGCGTCACGTTGAACTGCTGGCCGACCTCCTCCAGCGTGTGATCGGTGTTCATACCGATGCCGAAGCGCATGCGCAGTACGCGCTCCTCGCGCGGCGTGAGCGAAGCCAGCACCCGCGTCGTCGCCTCGCGCAGGTTGGACTGGATCGCCGCCTCCAGCGGGATGACCGCGGTCTTGTCCTCGATGAAGTCGCCGAGGTGGCTGTCCTCCTCGTCGCCGATCGGCGTCTCCAGGCTGATCGGCTCCTTGGCGATCTTCAGGACCTTGCGCACCTTCTCGAGCGGCATGCCGAGCTTCTCGGCCAGCTCCTCCGGCGTCGGCTCGCGCCCGATCTCGTGCAGCATCTGGCGCGAGGTGCGCACCAGCTTGTTGATCGTCTCGATCATGTGCACGGGGATGCGGATGGTCCGCGCCTGGTCGGCGATCGAGCGCGTGATCGCCTGCCGGATCCACCAGGTGGCGTAGGTCGAGAACTTGTAGCCGCGGCGGTACTCGAACTTGTCCACCGCCTTCATCAGGCCGATGTTGCCCTCCTGGATCAGGTCCAGGAATTGCAGGCCGCGGTTGGTGTACTTCTTGGCGATGGAGATCACGAGGCGCAGGTTCGCCTCGATCATCTCCTTCTTCGCCTGGGTCATGTCGCGCTCGCCACGGGAGACGGTGGCGAAGACGCGCTTGAACTCGCCGACCGGCAGGCCGGCCTCGTTGACGGTTTCCGCGATCCGGCTGCGGATCGCCTCGACCTCGTCGCGCGACTTGGTGACGAAGGCCCGCCAGTTCTTGTCGATCCCCGCCACGCTGTCGAGCCAGCCCGGGTCGAGCTCGTGGCCGCGCCACTGCTCGAGGAACGCCTCGCGCTTGACCTTGCTCGCCTCGGCGAGGCGCAGGATCTGGCCCTCCAGCCCGGTGAGGCGGCGGTTGAGGCCCTTGAGCTGGTCCACCAGCTCCTCGATCCGGTTGTTGTGCAGGTGGACCTTCTGGACCAGCGCGACCAGCTCCTGGCGCTGCTTGTCGTAGGTCTTCTCGTTGCGGCCGGCGAGCTCCTCGCCGGCGGCGTAGGCCTCCATGCGCCGGCTGGAGAGCTTCTGCAGACGGGAATAGGCAGCCTCGATCGCCTCAAAGGCGGCGAGCGCCTCGGGCTTCAGCTT
>JADGHI010000417.1 GCA_019689515.1 Acetobacteraceae bacterium
GCCGCGGGAAGGGCGACTTGTAGCGCCAGGAGCCCGGCGTATCGATTGCGCCGAGCAGCATCTGCAGCAGGTGCAGCGCGCGGCAGGTGTGGAAGCCGTTGGAGTGGGCCGAGATGCCGCGCATCGCATGGAACGCGACCGGACGACCGATCAACTTCTCGTGCCGCCGGCCCAGCGTGTCGGTCCAGGGTTGGTCGAGGACGATCGCCTGCTCGAAGGCGACCTCGGCGAGCTCGGCGGCGATGCGGCGGATGCGGTCGGCGCTCACGCCGCAACGCTCGGCTACCGCCTCCGGCGCGTATTCGGCGCCGAGATAGCGCGCCGCCATCAGATGGAAGACGGGCTGCACGCGCCGCCCGTCCGGCAGGGCGAATTCCCCGACCAGCGCCGGCTGCATGCCCGGCGTCGCCGCGTCCACCGCGCTCTGCGTAGCGCGATCCCAGGCGAGCGGCTTGCCCGCGGCGTCGCGCGCGAACAGCCCGTCATCGGCGCCGCCGGGATTGCGCACGACCAGCCAGGTGGCGTTGGTGTAGCGCACCAGGAATTCGGCATCGATGCGGTCCGTGCGCAGCAGCTCATGGATCAGCGCCATCACGAACAGCCCGTCCGTGCCGGGCCGGATGCCGATCCACTCGTCCGCCACCGCCGAATAGCCCGTGCGCACCGGGTTGACCGAGACGAACTTCGCCCCGCGCGCCTTCAGGCCGGAAATGCCGAGCTTGATCGGGTTCGAGTCGTGGTCCTCCGCCACGCCGAACATCATCAGGTACTTCGTGCGCTCCCAGTCCGGCTCGCCGAATTCCCAGAACGAGCCGCCGATGGTGTAGAGCCCGGCCGCCGCCATGTTCACCGAGCAGAACCCGCCATGCGCGGCGAAATTCGGCGTGCCGAACTGCGCCGCCCAGAAGCCGGTGAGCGACTGGCTCTGGTCCCGCCCGGTGAAGAAGGCGAGCTTGCGCGGATCGGTGGCGCGGACGTTCCGCAGCCAGCCGGTCGCGATCTCCATCGCCTCGTCCCAGGAGATCTCGACGAACTCGCCCGATCCGCGCTCGCCCACGCGCTTCAGCGGCGCGCGCAGCCGCGCGGGCGAGTAGTGGTTCATGATGCCGGCCGAACCCTTGCCGCAGAGCACGCCGCGGTTGACCGGGTGATCCGGGTTGCCCTCGATGTAGCGGATGCGCCCGCCCTTGAGGTGAACGCGGATGCCGCAGCGGCAGGCGCACATGTAGCAGGTGGTGTGCTTCACCTCGTCGCCGACCGGGCGCGAGTACTCGATGCGTTCCACCGGCTCCTCAGCCCCTCGCCGCGTCCACTGGCTCCCGTCCATTCCCGCCCCTTGCGTTCCTCGGGTCTGAGTAGGCCACGAAGCGGTCGGCAGGGCAAACCGGTGCCCGGTCGCCGCACGGTCCTGCCTGGCGAATAGAGGGGCCTGCGACGCCGGGCAAGCGGCTCCTCCCCGGACGCGCCTCAGGCGCCCGCCCTCTTCATTCCGCCGACGCAGCCAGGGCCGGCTGGGCCCGCCGGCGCCGGCCGAGCCGGTCGAAGGTCAGATACACCGCCGGCGTGGTGTAGAGCGTCAGGATCTGCGACAGCGCCAGCCCGCCGATGATCGCGATGCCCAAGGGCTGGCGCAGCTCCGCCCCGGCGCCCGAGGCCAGCACCAGCGGCACCGCCCCCAGCATCGCCGCCAGGGTCGTCATCAGGATCGGGCGGAACCGCTCGCGGCAGGCCGCGAGGATCGCCTCCCGCCCGCCGATGCCCTCCGCGCGCTCGTGCTCCAGCGCGAAGTCCACCATCATGATCCCGTTCTTCTTCACGATGCCCATCAGCAGGATCACGCCGATCAGGGAGATCAGCGTGAAGGGCGTGTCCGTCGCCAGCATCGCGAGCAGCGCGCCGATCCCCGCCGTCGGCAGGGTGGAGAGGATGGTCAGCGGATGCAGCAGGTGTTCGTAGAGCACGCCGAGCACGATGTAGATCGCGACCAGCGCGGCGAGGATCAGCACCACCTGGTCGCGGTTCTGGGCCTGCGCCGCCCGCGCGTTGCCGGCGAACTCGCCGCGCACGCTGGGCGGCATGCCAAGCTCCCGCGCCGCGCGCTCCACTGCAGCCATCGCGCGGTCGAGCGGTACGCCCGGGGCGAGGTTGAAGCTCAGCGTCGCCGCCGGGAACTGGCCCTGGTGCGAAACGGAGAGCGGCGCCGTCGTGCGCTCCACCCGCACCAGCGCGCCGAGCGGCACCTGGGCCCCGGTCGCACTTGGCACCCAGATGCCGGCGAGCTGTTCCGGGTGCTGCGCGAGGGCCGGATCGATCTCCAGCACCACGCGGTACTGGTTGCGGCTGCGGTAGATGGTCGAGACCTGCCGCTGCGCGAAGGCGTTGTTCAGCGCCGCGTCAACCGCGGCGGCGCTGACGCCGAGCCGCGCCGCAACCTCGCGGTCGATCACCGCGCGCGCGACGAGGCCCGTGCGCTCCTGGTCGCTGCTGACATCGGTCACCTCCGGCAGCTCGCGCAGCCTGCGCACGAGCGCCTCCGACCATGTGCCGAGCGCCTCCAGGTCGGGCGAGAGCAGCACGTACTGATAGGAGGCATTGCTCGCGCGCCCGCCGATCCAGACATCCTGCACCGGGCGCAGGAAGGTCTGGATGCCCGGGATCTGCGAGAGCGGCCGACGCAGTCGGTCTATCACCTGCCGCGCGGTCGCGCCGCCGCGCTCCTCCTTCGGCTTGAGCGAGACGAACAGCCGCCCGCGGCTGACCGAGGCGTTGCCGCCGCCGGTCCCGATCTGCGAACCGACCGCCGCGACCGCCGGGTCGCGCATGAGCACCTGCACCACCCTCTCCTGCATCGTCTGCATCGCCTGGAAGGAGGTGTCGGGCGCGGCGACGGTGCCGCCGAAGATCAGGCCGGTGTCCTGCTCCGGGATGAAGCCCTTGGGCACGATGACGTAGAGCCAGACGGTCACGCCGATCAGCGCCAAGGTCAGTGCCACCATCGTCCGGCGGAAGCGCAACGCCCAGGCGAGGCTCCGTATGTAGCCGCGGGTCAGCGCGCCCATCGCCGCCTCGAAGCCGCGCCCGAGGAGGCCCGGCGGGCGCGGCTCGCTCCGCGCGAGGTGAGCCGCCATGGTCGGCGTCAGGGTCAGCGAGACGATGGCCGAGATCGCCACCGCGATCGCCAGGACGGCGGAGAACTCGCGCAGCATCCGCCCCATGATGCCGCCCATGAACAGCAGCGGGATGAACACCGCAATCAGCGAGACGGTGATCGAGACGATGGTGAAGCCGATCTGCCGCGCCCCCGCCAGCGCGGCGCGCATCGGCGGCAACCCACGCTCGCGCAGCCGCGCCATGTTCTCGATCATCACGATCGCGTCGTCCACGACGAAGCCGACCGAGATCGTCAGCGCCATCAGCGAGAGGTTGTTGAGCGAGTAGCCCATCAGCCACATCGCCGCGAAGGTGCCGAGCAGGGAGAGCGGCACCGCCGCGCTGGCGGCGGCGACCGCGGAGGCGCGGCGCAGGAACAGCGCGACCACGCCGATCACCAGAGCGATCGCGATCAGCAGCGCCTGCTGCACCTCCTCCACGCTGGCGCGGATCGTCTCGGTGCGGTCGCGGATGATGCGCAGGTTCACGCCGGCGGGCATCCAGCTCTCGAGCCGGGGAAGCAGCTCGCGGATGCCGTCCACCACCTCGATCACATTGGCATCGGCCTGCTTGAAGACGGTCACGAGGACCGCCGGCCGCCCGTCGAAGGAGCCACCCTGCCGCCGGTCGCGAACGTCGAGCGCGACGTCGGCCACGTCCGAGAGCCGGACCACCGCGCCGTCGGTCGCACGGAGGACGATGGCGCCGAACTCCTCGGCCGTGGTCAGCCGGTCGTTCACCGCGATCGCGGCGGACTGGTCGCGCCCGTCCAAGAGGCCGGTCGGCTGGGTGACGTTGGCGGTCCGGATCGCCTGGCGGATGGCCTCCAGCGAGACGCCCGCGGCATGCGCCGCCGCCGGGTTCACCGCGACGCGGATCGCCGGCTGCTCCGCCCCCCCGACCACCACCTGCGACACGCCGGGCACCCGCGCGATATGCTGCGCGAGCACGCTGTCGGCCACGTCGTAGAC
>JADGHI010000418.1 GCA_019689515.1 Acetobacteraceae bacterium
CCGCCGCGGCCTCTGCCTCGTCCTCGCCGCGCCCTCCGGCGGCGGCAAGTCCTCCATCGCCCGCGCGCTGCTGGAGGCCGAGGCGCCTGCGCTCTCGCTCTCCATCAGCGCCACCACCCGCCCGGCGCGGCCGGGCGAGGAGGAGGGCGTCCACTACTTCTTCCGCTCGCCGGAGCAGTTCGAGGCGATGGTCCAGGCCGGCGAGCTGCTTGAGCACGCGACCGTGCACGGCCGCCGCTACGGCACGCCGCGCGCGCCGGTGGAGGCAGCGCTCGCCGAGGGGCGCGACGTGCTGTTCGACATCGACTGGCAGGGCCACCGCCAGCTCCGCGCCTGCCTGCCCGGCGACGTGGTCGGGGTGTTCCTCCTGCCGCCGAGCCTCGCCGAGCTCGAGCGCCGGCTGCGCGGCCGCGGCACGGACGGCGAGGAGGAGATCGCGCGGCGCATGCGGGCCGCGCGTGAGGAACTCGCCCATTGGGCGGACTTCGACCACGTGGTGGTCAACAGCGACTTCGACCGCAGCGTGGCCGAGGTGCGCGCCATCCTGCACGCCGCGCGCAGCACGCGGGCGCGCCAGCCCGGCCTGGCGGAGTTCGTCGCGGCGCTGCTCCGCCAGGGATGAGGGGCAGCGCGCCCTCCTCGGTCCATGGCATGCCCGGGCGGCGGTGGAGGGGGGCCGCGCCCGTAGCGCCGCCCCCCTGCCCTCACGCCGCCCGGCGTCAGGCGGCGGCGTCCGCGATCGGATCGAGGCCGAGCGCGACGCGCCCGGTGAAGCGGTGCTGGCGCTCGGCCGACAGCGGATGGAACCGCACGCCCTGCGCATCCCGCAGCAGCCGTTCGAGACCCATTCCGCGATAGAAGCCGGCGCCGCCCGCCACCTCCAGCGCCTTCCCGGCGGTCGCCAGGACGTGCTCGGCGACGATCGTCTTGCGCGTCAGGATCGCGCTGGTCAGGTCCAGGCTCATCGTGAAGTCGAGGTCGCGCGCCAGGCGGACCATGTCGTCCACGGCGAGCTGCGCCGTCGTCAGGTGGTTGCCGAGCTCGCCCAGCAGGTGGGGCAGGGTCGGATCGCCCTGCCGCCGCTTCGCCTGCTCCCAGGCGATCTTCGCCGCGGCCTCCGCCACGCCGACATAGACCGACATGATCAGCGGCATCGCCACCGTCAGGATGACGTTCCAGGCGGGGTGGAACCGGCCGCGAGGCCGCCGCAGGGCGATGGCCGCATCCGGCACGAAGACGCCGTCGAGAATCACGGTTTGGGAGCCGGTCGCCCGCATGCCGAGGGTGTGCCAGTCGTCGGCGAGCGAGACTCCCTGGGCGGAGAAGGGCACCGGGAAGTGCAGGACCTGCCAGCCCTCCACCGGATCCTCGTAGGGCGCCGAGGTGACCAGCACGCCGCCCGCGGGCGCGCCGCTGCAGAACGGCTTCCTGGCGCTGACCCGGAACCCGCCCTCGACGCGTTCCATCGTGCCGTTCGACTCCATCCAGTCGCCGGCGCCCGTCGAGACGAGCACGACCTCGCCCGCTGCGACCCGTTCCAGCAGCGCGCGGCCCGGCCGCCCGTTGCGGTCGTTGTACACCGCCGCCGCAACGAGGTGCTGGTGCATGGACAGCGCGAGGGCCGTCGAAGGACAGTAGTGCGCGAGCCGGCGGAGGAAGGCGCACATCGCGCTGTGGCGCACGCCGCCGCCGCCGAGCTCCGCGGGCACCAGCGCAGAGAACAGCTTGTGCTGCTTCAGCGTGTCGTAGTGCTCGGCGACGAAGACATCGCCGGCGTCCCGCTCGGCCGCTCCCTCGGCGAAGCGCGGCCCGAGGACGTCGACAAGCGCCTGCAGATCGAGACGATCGGTCATGGCTGTAGCTCCCGGTTCGAGCCCCCACCCGGGAGGGTCGCTCCGGCGCGGCGGGACAACAACTTCAACATGTGAAGTGGCGGGGGCGCCTGTCGCTGGTAGGCTTCGGCCGCATGTCCGGGACGCCGCGCGGATACGGCCAGTTCTGCCCCGTCGCCATCGCCGCCGAGGTGCTGGCGGAACGGTGGACGCCGCTCGTGATCCGCGAGCTGCTGCTTGGCAGCGTCCGCTTCAACGACCTGCAGCGCGGCGTGCCGCGCATGTCCTCCTCGCTCCTCGCGCGCCGCCTGAAGGAGCTGGAGTTCGCCGGCATCGTGGAGCGGCGGCCGGGGGCGAAAGGCGGACCGGAGTACCACCTGACTCCGGCCGGGCGCGACCTTCTCCCGGTGATCGAGGGGATGGGCCTCTGGGCGCAGCGCTGGATGCGCCATGACCTGGTCGCGACCGAGAATCTCGATCCCGACCTGCTGATGTGGGACATCCGCCGCAACGTGATGAGCCGGGGCCGCCTCGGCGACCGGAGGCTCGTGACGGAGTTCCACCTCGCCGGCGCGCCGACCCGGAAGCAGCGCTGGTGGCTGGTCTTCGACGCGGATGTCGTGGACCTCTGCTACCGGGACCCGGGTTTCGAGGTCGGCCTTTTCGTCAGGACCAGCCTGCGCGCCCTGACCGAGGTCTGGCTCGGCCATGTCGGCATAGACCAGGCGCTGCGGGAGGGCCGGCTGCGCCTCGACGGATCGCGCGAGGACGTGGCCGCGTTCCGCTCCTGGTTCGTGCTCAGCAGCCTCGCGTCGACCCGCGCGGCGTCGATCGGATCCGCCGCGGACGCGGTGTGAGTGCGCGCTTCGCGCCGGTCCCACTACGCGCGCACGCGCGTGTCATCTGGCCTCCGGGAAGCGGCCAGCCAGGAGGACGGGGCACGACGATCCCGTATCGATGTAGACACGGGCGCACCGAGTGGCTGGATCGGCCTGTCGCACAACGAGGCGCGCCTTTCCCGCCAGTGGGGCCGATCGTGGCGCTCACGAAATCTTGGCGACGCCCTTCCTTGCCCCAAACGCGGCCACGAGGTCTCATTCCGCGCCGCCCCGGGGGCGCTGCCCCGTGCCAGTCCTCCCGCGCGCGCGATCCCCTTACGTCGTTGGTGGACCGGGAAGAGGCATGCCGACCTACCTGCTCATCCCGCGCGAAGGCGCCCTGGATGATCCCGACTGGGAAGCGAGCCTGCACATCGGCCCCTGCACCGTCGTCGCGGCGGACGAACGGACGGCGCGGCGCTACGCCGACGGCGCGTTCTGCCGTGCGGTGATGGAGCGCCGGCCCGAACGGCCGCGCCTTCCGGTTTCGCCCTGGTCGCAGCCCCGCCTCGTGCGCGCGGAGGCGATCGCAGACCCGCCGCTTCCGCCCGGCACGGCGGCAGCGCCGGAAGGGACCGTGCTGGCGCACCCGGGACCGAGCCGCTCCAGCGCGGCCTTCAAGGGGTACGACCCGACTGCCTCGGCCGCTGCGTGAGCCGGCCGGCACCGCCACCGGCCGCGCCTGCTTCGCGGTCGCGCGCAAGCAGCGCCCGGGCCAGGCGGTCGAATTCCGCCACGCTCAGCGTCTCCGCCCGGCGATCGCCCGCGATGCCGGCCGCCTCAAGCAGCGCCTCCGCGTCGCCGAGCGGGCGCAGCGCGCCGCGCAGCATCTTGCGGCGCTGGCCGAAGGCGGCCGCCGTCAGCCGTTCCATCGCCGCGAACAGTGCCGGGCCAGGGTCCTCGGCGCGCGGCACCAGCCCGACCACGGCCGACCACACCTTGGGCGGCGGCGAGAAGGCACCGGGCGGCAGGCGCATCAGCACCCGCGCCTCCGCGCAGCGCCACTGCGCCAGCACGCCGAGCCGGCCATAGGCGGGCGTGTCCGGCGCGGCGGCGATGCGCTCCGCCACCTCCTGCTGGAACATCAGGGTCATGCCCTCGAGCGCGGCGGCGCCGCGCAGCCAGCGCAGCAGCAGCGGCGTCGCGACGTTGTAGGGCAGGTTGGCGACGATGCGCCGCGGCTCGGGACCCGGCAGGAGCGCCGCCGGATCCATCTCCAGCGCGTCGCCCTCCACCACCTGGAGCCGCCCCGGATGCGCCGCCGCGAGCGGCGCGAGCGCGGCGACCGCACGGCGGTCCAGCTCCACCGCCACCACCCGCGCCGCGGGCGTGGCGAGCAGCGCCCGCGTCAGCCCGCCCGGACCCGGCCCGCCCTCCAGCACCTGCCGCCCCGTCAGGTCCCCGGCCAGC
>JADGHI010000419.1 GCA_019689515.1 Acetobacteraceae bacterium
GTCACCGGCCGGCCGCGATGCCACTGCACCACCATCAGCCCGGCGTTCACGCGCAGCCCGTTGGCGTCGAATTTGATGCGCCGGCCGGGGAAATACACCGCCGGGCCGTCGGTGACGTCCATCGTGCGGATCGCCTCCGCCACCGCCCTCCGGTCCGCCCGCCGCGCCATCTCCAGCGCGTGCTTCATGATCCAGATGTCGCCGTAGGTGGAGATGGCGTTCTGCGTCATCCAGGGCTCGCCGGTTTCGCGCTGCCAGTCCTCGATGATGCGCTCCTGGCCCTTGGCGTCCCAGTTCGCCACCACGGTCATCAGGCCTTCGAGGTCCTCGGCGCGCATCGCCTGCAGCATGTCGGTCTGCGCCACCGCGATGCCGTTGGCGATGGTCGGCAGCCGCCCGCGGCCGAGCCCGTATTCGTTCATCTTCTCCAGCACCAGCTTGGCGTCGGAGATCACCGTCACCGGGAAGATCAGCATGTCCGGCCGGCGCGAGCGCAGGCGCTGCACTAGCGGCGTCGCGTCCGACATCGGCGGGGTGAAGGTCTCGTCCACCACGATGCGCAGGCCGAAGCGGGACTGCGCCTCGGCACGGATCGGCTCGACGAAGGAGACGGAGGCGGCGGTGTTGTCGGTGAGGATGCCGACCGTCTCCGGCTTGCGGCCCGAGGCTCTCTCGGCGAGTCGGACCAGCGTCGGGATCGCTTCGCGCGCCTGGTCGCCGGCGCGGGAGGAGGTCTGGAAGACGTAGCGGAAGCCGCGGCCGGTGATGAGGTCGGAGTAGGAGAGCGTCAGCATCGGCAGCTCGGCGCGCTCCGTCACCTCGGTCGCGGCGAGGGTGAAGGTGCTGAGATAGGCGCCGCTCGCCGCGACCATCTCGGGTTCCTGCGCGATCATGCGCTGCGCCGCGTTCTTCGCGCGCTCCGTGCTGTCGCCGGCGTCGTACACGACGAGGCGCAGGCGCGCCCCGCCCAGCGCCGCGATGCCGCCGCGCTCGTTCACGTGGCGGACGGCGAGCTCCGCGCCCTTGCGCATGATCTCGCCGAACCTCGCCCAGGGGCCGGAGAGCGGGACCAGGAGGCCCACCTTCACCTCGCCCGGCGTGGCCGCCTGCTGGGCGCGTGCGGCGCGCGCGCCGAGGCCGCCAAGCGTCGCCGCCCCCACTCCTGCCATCACGCCGCGCCGTGTCGTTCCGCTGGTCATTCCGTTCCTCCTCGTTCTGGCTTCTTCGTTCTTTGCGGCCGTCCGCCCGGGGCGCATCGGTCGCCATGCTCCGTCCCGGCCGACTGGCATTGCCCGGGGAAGGGCAGGGTGACGGGACGACACCGGGCGGAGGAGTGTCGCGCGCGCGAATGCGGCGGCCAAGCGGCGAAGGCTGCCGCGCGACGGCATGCGGCCCCCACGCGGCCGGGCAGGTGGACGGTGCGCCTCAACCAGTCGCCCGCGGACGCCGAAGTCAGCCGCCGCGTCCGGAAGGGAGCACGCCGCTTCGGTGGTGCAACGCGACCTACTGTGAGACGGGCGGAATCACCGGAAATTTGCTTCCGTGAACCGGTCGGGGAATCTGCGCGCCGATGAACGGGCGCGGGCGCGCACGGCCTCGCCCCCACCGGGGCGGGCAACAGGCGCACGGGGAGAAAGGAGAAGTGGTGCGGTCGAGAAGATTCGAACTTCCACGGGGTTTCCCCCACCAGCACCTCAAGCTGGCGCGTCTACCATTCCGCCACGACCGCTCGCGACAGGCGGGGCCATATAGCGGATGATGGCGCGGGCATCAACGCACCTGGTGCGGCCCGGGGTAGCGGGGCCGGAATGGGTCGTCTCCGACGCCCCGGTGCCCTATCCGGAGGCCCTGGCGGCGATGGAGGCGCATGTGGCCGCCATCCGCGCCGGAGAGGCGGGCGAGCGGATCTGGCTGCTCGAGCACCCGCCGACCTACACCGCCGGCACCTCCGCCCGGCCGGAGGACCTGCGGGACGCGACCCGGTTCCCGGTCTTCCGCGCCGGCCGCGGGGGGCAGTGGACCTATCACGGGCCGGGGCAGCGCACGGCCTATGTCATGCTCGACCTCGCGCGGCCGCATGGCGGCGTGCCGGTGCGCGACCTGCGCGCCTATGTCCACGCGCTGGAGGAATGGCTGATCCGTGCGCTCGACCGCTTCAACATCCGCGGCGAGCGGCGCGCGGGCCGGGTCGGCATCTGGGTCGCCGACCGTGCCTCGGGGACCGAGGCGAAGATCGCCGCTATCGGCGTGCGGGTGACGCGCTGGGTGTCGTGGCACGGGGTCGCGCTGAACGTGGACCCCGACCTTTCCCACTTCGCCGGCATCGTCCCATGCGGCATCGCCGAGCACGGGGTGACGAGCCTGTGGCGACTCGGCGTCACCGCGACGATGGCGGAGGCCGACGCCGCGCTGATGGCGGCGTGGGATGAGGTGTTCGGGTAGCGCCGGCCCGCTCCGGCGAGTAGGGCCGCACTCGCCCGTATTTTTCACGCCTCGGCTCTGCTGCCGCGCCGGGGGCACTGTCCGAAAACGCTGGTCCGTGTCAGCGGCGCGCGGAGCACCAGCTAGCCGGGAAGCGCCGGTCCTGCCGTACCCGCGTGCTGACCGCGCGCGGGTCTGGCGCGGTCAGGCCGCGCTCAGCGCGCGGCGGAGGAAGGCCGCCTGCGCGAGTCCTCGCCGCCGCGCCACAGCCGCGGCTCGGGGATGCTGTCGCGGAAGTCGGCGTCGCGCCAGCGCCGGTCCTTGCGGCCATCGGTCGGCGGCGCCGCGGGACCGGTGACCTGCGCCATGGCGTCGCCGTTCCGCCGCGGGGGGCGTGCCGGCGCCGGGCCGCGGCCCAGCCCGGAGGACTCGCCGCCGCCCTGCGCGTGCCGCGACGGCGACCGCTGCTGGTCGCCGTTGCTCCGACGCGGCTGCTGCGGGTGCCGCTGCTGCGGCCCGCCACGGCCGCCGCTGGCTCCGTTCCCGGCGCGACTCGGCTGGCCCTGCCGCTGCCGCGTCTGCTTCGCCGGCTCCGCCATCGGCGCGCTCGTGTCGCTGCGCCGGTCCTCGGTGGGCAGGCGCAGGCGGATCAGCTTCTCCACCGCCTGCAGCTTCTCCCGCTCCTCCGGTGCGCAGAGCGCGATCGCGACGCCGGAGGCGCCGGCGCGCGCCGTGCGGCCGATGCGGTGCACGTAGGTTTCCGGCGTGTCGGGCAGGTCGAACTGCACGACATGCGTCACGCCGTCCACGTCGATGCCGCGCGCGGCGATGTCGGTCGCGACCAGCACCGGCGCGCGGCCGGTCCGGAACTCGGCCAGCGCCCGCTCCCGCTGGCCCTGGCTCTTGTTGCCGTGGATCGCGTGGGCGGTGATGCCATCCTGGCCGAGTTGCTTCACCACGCGGTCGGCGCCGTGCTTGGTGCGGGCGAAGACCAGGGTGAGGCCCACGCCTTCGCCGCGCAGCAGCTCGGCGAGCAGCCCGCGCTTGCGCGCCGCCTCGACGAACAGCACGCGCTGCGCGATGCGCTCCACCGTGGTGGAGGCGGGCGTCACCTCGACCTTCGCGGGCTCGCGCAGGATGTCGGCGGCGAGGCGCTCGATCTCGCGCGGCATGGTGGCGGAGAAGAACAGCGTCTGCCGGTCCTTCGGCAGGGCCGGGACGATGCGCCGGACGTCGGGCAGGAAGCCCTGGTCCAGCATGCGGTCGGCCTCGTCGAGGACGAAGACCCGCACCGCGTCCAGCCGCAGCGTGCGGCCGTTCAGGTGGTCGAGCAGCCGCCCGGGCGTGCCGACGACGATGTCCACGCCGCGCTCCAGCATGCGGACCTGCGGCCGGTGCGGCACGCCGCCGAAGATGGTGGCGACCGAGAGGCCGAGATGCTTGCCGTAGATCTTGACGCTGTCGGCGATCTGGCTGGCGAGCTCGCGCGTCGGGCTGAGCACCAGGGCGCGGCAGCCGCCGCGCGGCGGGCGGCCGGGCGTAGCGGCCAGGCGGTGCAGCGTCGGCAGCGCGAAGGCCGCGGTCTTGCCGGTGCCGGTCTGCGCGATGCCAAGCAGGTCGCGCCCGTCGAGCACGAGCGGGATGGACTGGGCCTGGATCGGGGTGGGGGTGGCGTAGCCGGCCTCCTCC
>JADGHI010000420.1 GCA_019689515.1 Acetobacteraceae bacterium
TTCAGCACCTCCGCGCGCTTCTGCGCCTCTTCCTGCGCCTGCTGGAGCGCCCTGGCGACCGCGGCCTGTGCCTCCGCACGGGCGCGCTGCGTCGCCTCGCGATGGGCCTCGGCCGCGGCGTCAGCCTCCGCCTTCGCGGCGTGGGCCGCCTCGAGGTCGGCGGCAATGCGGCGCCGGCGCTCCTCAAGGATCTCGCCCACCCGCGGCAGCGCGTAGTTCTTCATCACGAAGTAGAGGAGCCCGAAGATCAGCACCAGCCAGACGACCTGCGCGGTCATCAGCGGGTTGCTGAAATCGAGCTGCGGCATGCCCTCGGTCTGGGCGTGCGCCGTCGGCCCGCCCGCCTCGGGCGGCAATTGCGGGTTCGCGGCGAGCGCGGCCAGCCCGGGCGCGCCGAGCAGGCACGCCAGGGTGGTCGTCGCGAGCCGGATCCACCGGGTCATCCCGGAAGCCCTCCGAACGGGGAAGGGAAAGGGAAGGGGGCAGGTGGGTGGCGGAGTCGCGCCGCCGGCCCGCCCGCCGCTCAGGTGAACAGGATGAGGAAGGCGATGAGCAGCGCGAACAGCGCCACCGCCTCGGTCAGCGCGAAGCCCAGAATGCCGATCGGGAAGACCGCGTCGCGGGCGCCCGGGTTGCGGGCCACGCTGGTGATCAGCGCGGAGAAGATGTTGCCGATGCCGAGGCCGACGCCGAACAGGGCGATGACGGCGATACCGGCACCCAGGGCCTTCGCGGCGAGAACGTCCATGGAACCAGGTCCTTCCTTGTGTCGTGGTGGGTGGAGGGGAGGGGTGGATCAGCCGACGCCGTGCGGCCGCGGGGGATCAGTGCAGATGCACCGCGTCGTGCAGGTAGATGCTGGTCAGGACCGCGAAGACGTAGGCCTGGAGGAAGGCCACGAGGAACTCGAAGCCGACCAGCGCAACGTTGATCGCGATCGGCGCGAGCGCGCCGAGGAAGCCGAGGAAGCCCGCGGTCCCGAGCATCACCACGAAGGAGGCGAACACCTTCAGCATCACGTGCCCGGCGACCATGTTGGCGAACAGTCGCACGGAGAGGCTGATCGGCCGCGAGAGGTAGGAGATGACCTCGATCGGCGCCACCAGAACGGCGAGCAGCGGGCTCAGTCCCGGCGGCTTGAAGTAGCTGAACCAGTGCCAGCCATGGATGGCGATGCCCACCGCCGTGACCAGCACGATGACGATCACGGCGAGGGTGAAGGTCACCGCGATGTGGCTGGTGTAGGTGAAGGCGTAGGGGAGCAGCCCCAGCAGGTTGCCGAACAGGACGAACATGAACAGCGAGAAGATGAACGGAAAGTAGCGCTTCCCCTCCTCGCCGATCTGTCCGGTGGCCATCTCGTAGACAAACTCGTAGGCCGCCTCCGCCAGCGCCTGCAGACGCCCGGGGATGATGGCGCGCCGCGCCGTGCCCGAGATCATCAGGGCGGTGATCAGGCCGACCGCGAGCAGCATGAACGCGTTGGACTGGGTGAACCCGACCGACGCGCCGACCTTGCCGAGCACCGGCGTCAGCGCGAACTGGCTCAGCGCGTCAATCGCTTTCCCCTCGGCGGCCAAGGCGGCATCCCCCGTAAGAAGGCAGCCGGGTGCGGACCCGGCGCGAAATTCCCGTGTTCAGCGCGGGCCGCTGCGGGGCATGGCGACGCGATAGACGTTCAGCACCCCGGCGGCCACCCCCAGCACGACGAACAGCATGAGGAGCCACGGGCCCGTTCCGAGCCAGCGATCGAGCGCCCACCCGATCGCGAGCCCTACAATCAGGGCCGAGACCAGCTCGACCCCGATCCGGAAGCCGATCCCCCAGGCTCCGCCGGGAAGCCCGCCGCCATGCCCCTTCGGGGCGGCGTCCAGGCCCTGACGGACCCGGGCTTCCTGCAGACGCCGTTCGAAGTCGTCCCGGTCTGCCACGCGCGTGCTCCTCCCGCCGGTCCCCCGAGCCAGAAGGCGTGCGGCTCCTACGGCTTCACCCCCGGGGTGTCAAGGCGAGCGGCGCCGTATCTCGTGCCCCGCGTCACGCGGCGATGGCCTGCGTGCCGCGGCTACGCCGTGGCTACGCCGTGGCGAAGCCGCCCGACTGGCGCTCCCACAGCCGGGCATAGGCGCCGCCGCGGGCGAGCAGCTCGGCATGGCTGCCTTCCTCGGCGATTCGGCCCTCCTCCAGCACCACCAGGCGGTCCATGCGCGCGATGGTGGAGAGGCGGTGCGCGATGGCGATCACCGTCTTGCCAGCCATGAGGTCCGCGAGCTGCTCCTGGATCGCCGCCTCCACCTCCGAATCGAGCGCGCTGGTCGCCTCGTCCAGCACCAGGATCGGGGCGTCCTTGAGCAGGACGCGGGCGATCGCGATCCGCTGCCGCTGGCCGCCGGAGAGCTTCACGCCGCGCTCGCCCACATGCGCGTCGTAGCCCGTGCGGCCGCGCCAGTCGCGGAGCGAGCGGATGAAGGCATCCGCCTGGGCGCGGCGCGCCGCCGCGACGATCTCCGCCTCGCTCGCCTCCGGCCGGCCGTAGCGGATGTTCTCGCGGATGGAGCGGTGCAGCAGCGCGGTGTCCTGAGTGACGACGCCGATCGCGGCGCGGAGCGATTCCTGGGTGACGCCGGCGATGTCCTGCCCGTCGATCAGGATCCGCCCGCTCTCGGGCTCGAAGAAGCGGAGCAGCAGGTTGACCGCCGTGGTCTTGCCCGCCCCGGAATGGCCGACCAGCCCGACGCGCTCGCCCGGGGCGATGCGGAGGTCGAAGTCCTCGAGCACCGCGGCCTCATCGCCGCGGCCGTAGCCGAAGCGCACGCGCTCGAACCGGATCTCGCCGCGCGTGACGCGGAGCGGCTTCGCGCCCGGCAGGTCCGGCGCGGTGGGCGGGACGGCGATCGAGCCCATCGCCTCCTGCACCACGCCGATGCTCTCGAAGATCGAGGCCACGTTGAAGGCGACCCAGCCGGAGATGCTGGCAATCTGCCAGGCCATGGGGAGGGCGGTCGCGACCGTTCCGAGGGCGATCTCGCCCCGGCTGAACAGCCAGATCGCGACCGTGCCGGTGGCGACGAGCAGGGAGGCGTTCAGCGTCGAGAGCAGCAGGCTGTTCAGCGTGACCAGCCGCATCTGGCGCTGGAAGGCGGCGGTCAGGCTCTCCACCCCCTCGCGCACGAAGGCGTCCTCGTCGTGCGCGCGGGCGAAGAGCTTGACGGTGAGGATGTTGGTGTAGCTGTCCACGATGCGGCCCGTCAGCAGGCTGCGGGCCTCGGAGGCCGCACGCGAGCGGAGGCGCATGCGCGGAACGATGAAGCGCAGCAGCGCCGCGTAGGCGACGAACCAGAAGAGGATCGGCGCCGCCAGCCGTCCATCGGCCGAGACCAGCCAGGCAACGGCACCCGAGCCATAGACCAGGATGTACCAGACCGCGTTGACGGACTGGACGACGCTCTCGCGGAGCGCGGGACCCGCCTGCATGACGCGGTTGGCGATCCGCCCCGCGAAATCCTCCTGGAAGAAGGCCCAGCCCTGGCGGATGACGTGCCAGTGGCTCTGCCAGCGGATCAGGCTGGTGACGGCGGGGTTGATGCCCTGCTGGGTGATCAGGTTCTGCGCGAGGATCGCGAGCGGCCGGCCGAGCAGCAGCACCGCGGCCATCAGCAGCAGCGCCCCGCCTGCCTCCGCCCAGACCCCTTCCGGCCCATGGGCGGAGAGCAGCGCGACGACGCGGCCGATGAAGACCGGAATGAGCAGGTCGATCAGCGCGACCGCGAGGCCGGCCACGAACAGCGCCGCGAACAGCCCGCGCGCCTGGCGCACGAAGTGCCAGTAGAAGCCGAGCAGCGAGCGCGGCGGCGGGTCCGCCGGCACGGGCGCGCCGAGCAGGCGCGAGGCAGGCTCTCCGGGCGGGGCAACCGGATCGACGAGACGCTCGAAGAGGCGGAAGGGCATGGCGGCGGACAACGCGCCGGGCGGGCGGAGACGTCAACCCGGCGCGGCCGACATTCCGCGACGCCAGCGATTACGGTGACGTGACCGCGTCCGCCCGTCCCACCGCCGATCGGGCAGGCCCCCCCCCGCCGCGCCCGCGCCCGGGGCGGCCGCCCCCAAA
>JADGHI010000421.1 GCA_019689515.1 Acetobacteraceae bacterium
GTGGCGGGGGACGGCGGCGGCATGGCGCGGCGCAGCATGCGCCCGCCCCGCGGCCTGCCGCAACCGCGGCGCGCTGACATCTTGCGGCGAGCCGCGCCTCCGGGTCCACTGGGCGCGGGATCGGAGGAGGAACGCATGCCGCCTGCGGACAAGTCGCGCTGGGACCCGGAGATGGTCGCCTTCCAGGCGATGATGGAGGAGCGCGGCAAGCAGTTCCCGCCGCTCCGCTTCACCCCGCCGCTCGACGAGAGCCGCGCGGTGACCGAGGCGCTGAACCTGCCGCTCTCCGAGGGCGGGCCGCGCATGGCGGAGAGCGCCGACCGCTGGCTGCCGATCCGCGGCCGGCGCCTGCTCTGCCGCGTGCACCGGCCGACGACGGACGCCGGGCCGCTGCCGGTCCTGGTCTATGTGCATGGCGGCGGCTGGGTGTGGAATTCGATCGACACCCATGACCGGCTGATGCGCGAATACGCCGCCACGGCGGGCTGTGCGGTGGTCGGGCCGGACTACGCCCTCTCGCCCGAGGCGGTCTTCCCGCAGGCGCTCGAGGAATGCGCCGCGGTGGTGCGCTGGGTGGCGGCGAATGGCGCGGAGTGGGGCCTCGACCCGAAGCGCATCGCGATCGGCGGCGATTCGGCGGGCGGCAACCTCGCGGCCGGCACGGCGCTGCTGCTGCGCGAAACCGATCCCGCGCTCGCCCTGCGCGGGCTGCTGATCAATTACGGCGTGCTCGACAGCCGGCTGGACACGGATTCCTACCGCGAATTCGCCGAGGGCTACTTCCTGACGCGCGAGAAGATGGGCTTCTACTGGGAGTGCTACGCGCCGCGCCCGGCCGACCGGGTAAACCCGCTCGCCGCGCCGCTGCGCGCCGACCTGCGCGGCCTGCCGCCGACCCTGGTGCACATCGCCGAGCTCGACGTGCTGGCGAGCGAGAACCTGGCGATGGTGGAGAAGCTGCGCGCGGCGGGCGTGCCGGTGGAGAGCGAGGTGTTCAAGGGCACGCTCCACGGCTTCTTGCGCGCGGTCGCACATGTCGGCGCGGCGCGGCGTGCGGTGGCCGGAGCCGGGGCGTGGCTCCGTCGGGTGCTGGCCTGACCGGACTGCGCGGGCGGGCGGACCGGCCTGGTCCGTCAGCCCCCCGCCAGCGCCCGCTTGGCCACCTCGGCGAGCCAGCCTGAGGCCACCGGCAGCACGTCGTCGTTGAAGTCGTAGCGCGGGCTGTGCAGCTCGCGCCCGCCTTCGGCCGGGCCGTTGCCGATCCAGACGAAGGCGCCCGGCACCTCGCGCAGGAACCAGGAGAAGTCCTCGCCCGTCATCGCGGGAGGAAGATCGCGGCGCAGCGTCGTCACCGCCTCGGCCGCGGCCGCTGCCATCTCGCGCTCCGCCGGGTGGTTCTCCGTCACCCGCACGCCCGGGCGGCAGGTGAGCCGGCCCTCGACGCCATAGGTGGCGGCGACGCCCTCGACGACGCGGCGCAGCGACGCCTGCAGAGTCTCGCCCGCGCTGTCGCTCAGCCAGCGCGCCGTGCCCTTCAGGACCACCCGACCGGCGATCTGGTTCTGCGCCTCGCCGCCCTCGACCATGGTGATGCTGACCACGCCCGCCGCCAGCGGGTCGAGGTTGCGCGCCACGATGGATTGCACGGCGACGATGCAGTGCCCCGCGGCGAGCATCGGATCGCGCGCGAGATGCGGCAGGGCGGCGTGGCCGGCGTGTCCCTCGAAGGTGATCTCGAAGCGCTGGCCGGCGGCCATCACCGCGCGCTCGTGCACCGCCACGGTGCCGGCCTCGAGGCCGGGCCAATTGTGCCAGCCGAAGATCCGCTCCATCGGGAAGCGCTGGAACAGCCCGTCGGCGATCATGGCGCGCGCGCCGCCCCCGCCCTCCTCCGCTGGCTGGAACACCAGGTGCACGGTGCCGGTCCAGGACGGATCCCGCAGCAGCAGCGCCGCCGCGCCGAGCAGCGCCGTGGTGTGGCCGTCATGCCCGCAGGCATGCATCACGCCGGGCTTGGTCGAGCGGTGGGGCAGGTCCTCGTTCTGCTCCTGGATGGGGAGCGCATCCATGTCGGCGCGCAGGCCGACTGAGCGATTCGATCCCTCGCCGCGCCGGAGGGTCGCGACCACGCCGTGTCCGCCGACCCGCTCGGCGATCTCGGTGACTCCCAGCTCGCGCAGCCGCGCGACGACGAAGGCGGCGGTTTCGCCCTCATCCAGCGTCAGGCCGGGATGGGCGTGCAGATGGCGGCGCCAGGCCGCGAGGGTCCGGGCGAGGGAGGCATCCATACGGTTCCCTGTAGCGCGTCGCGCGGCCGGACTCCACACGCAACCGGAACCGCAGGACGCGCCGGGCGCGCCGCACCCGCGCGCACCGCTACTCTACGCGCCCTGACCCTGGCAGCCAGGCGGCGACTGGCCGGCTGATGGGCAGTCGAGCGGGCGGCTGCCCGTCCGCTCGCCCATCTGTCCCGAGGACCGAATCGCGACCGTCCTATGCCACCGGCGCGGCAGGCTTCTCCGTCCGCTCGCGCCGCAGCGCGGCGAGCTCGGCGCGCAGCTCCGCCACCTCGGCGCGCAGCGTGGCGATCTGCTCGCCGACCGGGTCCACCTCCCGCTTCGTCAGGCCGTAGCCGATGGAGGCCTCGTCGCAGGGATCGCGACCCGGCGGGCGGGCCGGGATGCCGACCACGGTCGCGCCGCGCGGCACGTCGCGCGTGACCACCGCGTTGGCGCCGACGCGCGCCCCGGCGCCGACGGTGATCGGACCGAGCACCTGCGCCCCGGCGCCGATCGCGACGCCGTCCTCCACCGTCGGGTGGCGCTTGCCCGGCTGGCCCGACAGCCCGCCCAGCGTCACGCCGTGATAGATCAGCACGTCGTCGCCGATCTCCGCCGTCTCGCCGACCACGAGGCCCATGCCGTGGTCGATGAACAGCCGCCGGCCGATCTTGGCGCCGGGGTGGATCTCGATGCCGGTGATGAAGCGGCTCACATGCGAGACCATGCGCGCGAGGGTGCGCATCCGCGCACGGTAGAGCGCATGCGCGAGCCGGTGCATGAGCACGGCGTGCAGCCCCGCATAGCAGGTCATCGCCTCGATCCAGCCCGGCCGGGCCGGATCGCGCTCCCGAATGGTGCGGGCGAGTTCCACGATCTCCATGGGCATGCCCCTCAAGCGGCCAGCCAGGGCGGAACCGGCAGGTTCCGCTCGCGCAGGAATTCCGGGTTGAATAGCTTGCTCTGGTAGCGCGCCCCGCCGTCGCAGAGCACGGTGACGATGGTGTGCCCCGGCCCGAGCGCGCGCGCGACGCGGATCGCCGCGGCGACGTTGACGCCCGACGAGCCGCCGACCGAGATCCCCTCATGGATCAGCAGGTCGAAGACCTGCTCCAGCATCTCCTCGTCGGTGATCTGCACCGCGTCGTCGATCAGCGCGCGGGCGCTCTCGAGATTGCCCGGCGCGCGCGCGGCCTGGCCGATGCCCTCGGTGATCGAGTTGCCCGAGAAGGTCAGCTCGCCGGTCTTGACCCAGGAATAGAGCGCGCTGCCCATCGGGTCGGCGAGCACGATGCGCAGCTTCGGGTTCCGCGCCTTCAGCGCCGCGGCGACGCCGGCGAGCGTCCCTCCGGTGCCGCAGGAGCAGGTGAAGGCGTCCACCTTGCCCCCCGTCTGCGCCCAGATCTCCGGGCCCGTCGTCGCCTCGTGGTAGGCGCGGTTGGCGAGGTTGTCGAACTGGTTGGCCCAGATCACGCGCTTGCCCTCGGCCTGCAGCTCCTCGGCGATGCGGCGCGAGACGTGCACGTAATTGCCCGGATCGCGGTAGGGCTTGGCGGGGACGAGGCGCAGATCGGCGCCGATCATGCGCAGGAAGTCGATCTTCTCCCGGCTCTGCGTCTCCGGCACCACGATGATGGACTTGTAGCCGCGGGCGTTGGCGACCAGCGTCAGGCCGATGCCGGTGTTGCCGGCCGTGCCCTCGACGACGATGCCGGGCTCGCCCGGAACCAGCGCGCCGCGCGCCTCGGCGTCCTGGATGATGCCGAGGGCGGCGCGGTCCTTCACGCTGCCGCCGGGCTGCATGAATTCGGCCTTGCCGAGGAT
>JADGHI010000422.1 GCA_019689515.1 Acetobacteraceae bacterium
TTGCCGAGGAAGCTGTCCTCGGTTTCCGCCGGCTCGGGCAGGCCGAGTTCCGCCGCGCCCACCGCCGCGATGCCGTGCGGGGCCAGGAGGGCCGCGACCTCGCGCAGCTTGCCGGCGTTGTGGGTGGCGATCACGATGCGGTCGCCCGGCGCGAGCCGACGTGGCGGTGCCGCCGCCATTTCAGCCGAGCCCCGCGGCGACGCGCTGCTTCGCGAACAGCTCCGCCGTGCCCTTCCTCGCGAGGGCGAGCAGCGCGGCGAGGTCGCCCTCGGTGAAGGGGGCGCCTTCCGCCGTGCCCTGCACCTCGACGATGCCGCCCTGGCCGGTGAGCACGAAATTCGCGTCCGCGTCCGCCTTGCTGTCCTCGGTGTAGTCGAGGTCGAGCACCGGTACGCCCTCGAAGATTCCGCAGGAGACGGCGGCGACCTGGTCGCGCAGCGGGTTGGTGGCGAGGATGTTCATCTGCCGGCACCGCTCGAAGGCGAGGTGCAGCGCCACCCAGGCGCCGGTGATCGCGGCGCAGCGCGTGCCGCCATCGGCGGTGAGCACGTCGCAGTCGAGGGTGACGGTCATCTCGCCCATCGCCTTGAGGTCGGTGACGCCGCGCAGCGCGCGGCCGATCAGGCGCTGGATCTCCTGCGTGCGGCCGGACTGGCGGCCGCGCGCGGCCTCGCGGTCGGTGCGGGTGTGGGTCGAGCGCGGCAGCATGCCGTACTCGGCGGTGACCCAGCCCTGGCCGGAATTGCGCAGGAAGGGCGGCACCTTACCCTCGACCGAGGCGGTGCAGAGGACCTCGGTGTGGCCCATGCGGATCAGGCACGAGCCCTCGGCGTGGCGGGCGAAGCCGGGCTCAAGGATCACGGGGCGGAGCTGGTCGGGCGCGCGGCCGGAAGGACGCATGGACGGGGGACCTCGTTCGGCGGAGAGGCGCGGCTCCTACACGCGGGGCGGCCGGTGCGTCCAGCCGGGCCGCCCTGACGCCGGTCGCGACGCGCCTCTCGCCCTGCGCGGACTATCTTAACGCCGTGCGCCTCGTCCCGCCCGTCGCTCTGGCCGCGCCTGTTCGGCGGAGGCGGCGGGGGCGGCGCCGCTCCGGTTCGGATTCGGTCCTCTTCCGGTGGCATTGCGGCTGCGATACGGTGCGTGGCGGCCCGTGCAAACCGCTCCGCCCGCGCCTGTGCCGTGCTACGCTGCGCGTCATGTCCGCTGCGATCCGACCTGCCTGCCCTGAGGACGTCGCAAGAATCGCCGCGCTGCACGTGACCGCCTGGCACGAGACCTTCCGCGGCCTGCTGTCCGAGGCGGTGATCGCCGCGCAGAACCAGGCGAAGCGCGAGGCGCTCTGGCGCGCCCGCCTCGACTCGGCGCTGCCCGATTCGGCGCTGTTCGTCGCCGAGGAGGGCGGGCCCGGTGGCCCGCTGGTGGCGTTCGGCGCCTGCGGCCGGCGGCGGGACGACCTGGCGGGGCTGTCCCTCCCGGGAGAGTTCCACGCGCTCTACGTGCTGCGCCGGGCGCAGCGCGCTGGCATCGGCGGTGCGCTGATGCGCCGGATGGCGGCGGCCATGCTCGATCGCGGCCTCGGCGGGGCGAGCCTCTGGGTGCTGCGTGGCAACCTGGCGGCGCGCGCCTTCTACACCGAGCTTGGCGGCGAGGTGGTGGCAACGCGGGAGAACGCGGAACTCGGCGGCGCGCCGGAGGTCGCCTTCGCCTGGCACGACCTGCGCGGCCTCGCCGTGCCAAGGGAGTAGGAAGGTTGACGCCGCCACCCCGGCAACCTAGGATTTTTGTCAAGCATTCCAGGGACTTCACCGGAACCATGGGCCCGCAGATCCGACCGCCGCGCCCCGGGCCGGTGGCCGCGTCCGCTGGCGCGGCCCACCGTGGCGAGAAATCCCGGGAGGAGCGGCGCCCTGTTCTCGACACCCGCTCGGCCGCCGTGCTGCGCGAGCTGGTGGAAACCTACGTGCAGACCGGCGAGCCGGTGGGCTCGCGCACCCTCTCGCGCCGCCTGCCGCTGAACCTCTCGCCGGCGACGATCCGCAACGTGATGGCGGACCTCGAGGAGGCGGGGCTGCTCTTCGCCCCGCACACCTCCGCCGGCCGTCTGCCGACCGAGCACGGCCTCCGCCTGTTCGTGGACGGGCTGCTGGAGTTCGGCGACCTCTCCGAGGAGGAGCGGGCGGAGATCGCCGCGCGCTGCGCCGCCTCCGGCCGCTCGGTGCAGGATACGCTGGCCGAGGCGGGGCAGATGCTCGCGGGCCTGGCCGGCGCGGCGGGGCTGGTGGTGGCGCCGAAGAGCGACTCCGCGCCGGTGCGCCACATCGAGTTCGTCGGCCTTGGGCCGGGGCGCGCGCTGGTGGTGATCGTGACCGGCGACGGCCAGGTGGAGAACCGCGTCGTCGAGGTGCCGCCCGGCCTGCCGCCGAGCACGCTGATGCAGGCCTCGAACTACCTGAACGCGCGCCTCGCCGGCCGCACGCTGGACGAGGCGAAGGCCGAGATCGAGGAGGAGATCGCGACGCACCGCAGCGCGCTGGACGAGCTGACGCAGCAGGTCATCGCGGCCGGCCTCGCGACCTGGGCGGGCGGGGGCGGCGGCAGCCTGATCCTGCGCGGCCAGGCGCGGCTCCTGCAGAACGTGGACCAGCTCGCGAAGCTGCAGGAGATCCAGTTGCTCTTCGAGCGCCTGGAGACGCAGGAGACGATGCTCCGCCTGCTGGAGCTCGCGCAGCGCGCCGAAGGGGTGCAGATCTACATCGGCGCCGAGAGCGGGCTGTTCGACACGGCGGGCCTGTCCATGATCGTCGCGCCCTTCCGCACGGGCCAGGAGCGCATCGTCGGCGCCATCGGCGTGATCGGGCCGACGCGGATCAACTACGGACGAATCATCCCGGTCGTGGACTACACGGCGCGGATGATCGGACAGCTGCTGGGATAGGAGAGGCGCGGACCGCGGACCGACCGGCGAGCGGGCGGGCAGGCGGGCGCGTCAGTGCAGCAGCAGGACAACGCGGCGGTTGCGCGCGTCGTCCTCCTCATTCTTCGGGTTGGGCACGGCCGGCGCGGCAGCACCCACCGCGCGGACCGTGATCTGGTCGATGCCGATGCCCTCGATCAGCAGGTCGGCGGCCACCTCTTCCGCCCGCTGGTGGCTGAGCGCGACGGCGGTGCCGGGGGACTCGGAGGGGGAGGCGTGTCCGATCACCTCGATCTGGGTGCAGCGGCGGCGGCAGTTCTCGCGGAAGCGCCTGATCGCGGCCAGGATCACCCGGCGCTGCTCCATGGAGAGTTCGGCGCTCCCCTGCGGGAAGGTCACGACGAAGCCGGGCGCGGCCTGCGCCGCGGCGACGGGGACACCCGTCGCGGAAGCCAGGCAGAGCCCCGCCATCAGAAGCGCGATGCGTAAGCCGCTGTAAACCATTTTCCCGTATAGGTTGCACGAATCGTTCGCTTCGGGAAGCGAAACTCGCGCCCCGCGGCCGTTCCGCTGGGAAAAGATCAGGACTCCCCGGCGGCTCCAGGGATCGCGGCGCGCCGCATCGCCCAGGCCAGCGCCGCCGCCATCGCTGTCACGCCCAGCCAGAGGGCGCCGAGCGCGGGCGCCGCACCGAACCGCTCCACCGCAAGGCCGGTCAGCAGGGGCGGCAGGCCGAAGCCGATATGGGCGACGAGGAAGTAGCCGGCGGCGGCGTTCGCCCGCTCCGCCGCCGGCGCCACCTGGGCCACCGCGGCGAGCCCGCCGAGATAGAGGAAGCCGTAGGCGGCGCTCCCCACGACCGCCCCGCCGAGGAGCAGCGGCACCAGCGCCCCGGAGAGCGTGCCGATCACGACCAGCCCGGTCCCGGCGACCAGCACGCCCAGCCCGGCGAGCACGGAGCGGCGCGGCGGCACGCGCCCGAGCGCCTGCTGCGCCGTGACCCCGACCGCGATCATCACGCAGACCGCGAGCGGCCCGAGGCGCGGCATCCCACGCTCGGCGAGCGCGATCGGCACGCTGCTCAGCGTCGTCCCGGTCACGCCCCAGGCCGGAAGGATGGCGAGGGTCGTGGGGAGCGTGCCCGGCGGGAAACCGGGCACGCGGAGCCAGGGCGCGGCCGTGC
>JADGHI010000423.1 GCA_019689515.1 Acetobacteraceae bacterium
ACCTCGGCCTCGGTCACCTCCGGCGCCGGGGGCGTCCGGGCGCGGCATCCCTCGGCCGGCCGAACGCTCCGCGCCGCGTGCGGGTCCTCGGTGGCGGGCGCCGACGGTGGTGGCTCTGATCCGCGCCACGCCGTCGGACGCGCCGGACGCGACGCGGCGGGCCTCCCCTGTGGGCGGTCCTGGCCAACCGGCTCCCGGCACCGGAGGAGGCGGCGGCAGAGGGTTCGCGCCCCGGTGAGGACCGGGCCAAGGGCGGCAAGGAGTGCTGCGGACGCAGCGCCGCCGGCTGCGAGAGAGGGTGTGGTGCGGGTGACGAGCGGCATGGTGGGGCACTCGAACGCGGGTTACTCACGTATACGTGAAAACTACCTACGGTTGAACTTATCCTTAGTTGGGTAAAGGCGCCCGCAATGGTCGCCGGCGCTCCACGCCGCGCCGAACCGCACAAGGTCCCCGCGCCGGCGCTGGTCCGACCGAGTTTGCTATGGGTGTGTGCGTCCGCCGGTGGCTCGATCTGCCCGCAGAAGCGCTGCGAGGAGCGCAGGCCGGGCCGCCAACGGCCCTGCCGTCTCCTGCCGGGACGCGTCCTCATCCGCCTCGGCGGCGGCGCCCGCGCCGACGACGTTCCCCTCCGGCGTGGCCGGTGCGCCGCGCTGGGCGACGGCGGCGCCCGGCGCCAGCCCGTGGTAGGGCGCGAGCATCCTCCGGACGGCGGACAGGCGGCGGAACGCCTCCATCGCGCGCAGTTCGGCGAGGAGGCGCATCTCCTCGGCCCGAAGGGCCGTCAGCAGGGCGGCGGGTTCCACGTCGGGGCTCTCGGGCACTCGGCCGCTCCCCTTTGCCGCCCCGCCTACGCACCCACAACCCGCACCTTGGATAGGGGTGCGATCGGTCCTGGTGCCGGCGGTTCCCGTTGGGGCGGACATCCGGGCGGTGGTGGCCCGTGGCCCTCGCGGCCCGGGCCTTCGCTGCGCCGCGCGAGGGCAGCGCGACGATCGAGAGCGTGCTTGGCCCGCCCCTGGCCCGCCGCACCGGCGGCCTCGCGAGGGGAGGCGGTCCGCTCCTGATTCCCCCCATTACAGAACGATGGACGCGCCGCGACAGGATTCGCGCCATGCGGGAGGGCGGGCTCCTCGACACCATCGGCGCATTCCATGCCGCCGCCGAGTCCGGCGCCGCGCCCCGCGACGCGGCCGGGGAGGAGCCGCCGTGGCGACGGCTCGGCGCCAACACGGCGGCGCTGCCCCCGGCGTGGGCCGGACAGCGTGGGGGGCTGGGCCGGCCACGGTCGCCCGGGGCGGAAACGCCCCAGGCGGGACGTGCCGCCGCGGAACGGCCTGGCTCCGTGTCACTCGGACCACCACGGTCGGACCGAGAAGGGGCCGGAGCGTCGTGCCGGACAAGTGGATCGGCCATCAAGGAGGCCTCGCCGCGACCGCCCGCCGGCACGGTCCGACGCCGACGCGCCGCCGGCAGGTGGAGGCGATGGGCGCGAACGGCGTTCCGCAGCCCACCATCGCCCGCGCACTCGGCGCCGATCCGAAGACGCTGCGTAGGCACGATCGCGAGGAGCTCGGTCTCGGCGCCGTGCGGGCGCCGTGCACGGTCGCCGAGCCGCTGCTTCGCCATACGACCGGCGATGGGCCGGGCGCGAATCCGGCCGCGACCTTCTGGCTCAAGGTGCGCGCCGGCTGGCGCGCATCCGACGGCGCGGAGGAACAGCAACGATGACGCAGGAATTCCGCGCGAGCGTGCGCAAGTCGTTGGAGAGCGTGTGTCGCGCGATCACCAATCGGGACAAGGTCATGGAGGGCCTCGCAGACTTCACGCTTGCCGCGCTGCGCGATGCGAACGCGATGCGACGCGAGATCAACGTGCTCCGTGAGCACCTTCGCTTCCCGCCGGCCGCCTGGCCGGAGCGGCGGCCGGGCGCTGGCGCTGCGCAGGAAGGCGGCGAAGGATGAGCAGCCACCGGCACACCGCGGCGGCGACGCGTGGCGATGCACCGAAAGCGGCGCTGCGGCTGGGCCTGCGCGCGCTCGACGAAATCAACGACATGCGCACCGCCATCGCCGAGCGGCAGCGCGAGATCGAGGCAGTAGGTGCGGAGGTGGCGGAGATGCGCGGAGGGATGGATCGGCGATCAACACAGGCGAATCGCACGCACAGCTCCGCGAGTTGGTCGCCGGTCTCGAGGGCCGCACCGCAACGCCGCTGGAGATCGCGCTCACGACCGGCGCGGTCCTGTGCGCAACACTCGCCGAGATCCGGCGGGGCCTGGACGCGCAGGCGGCGGCGACAGAGGCATTACAGGCTGAGATGAGCCGCCTGACGGCACGCGGCGAGGCGGCGGCGTAGCGGACCGTGGCAACCGCCGCCGAGCGCCGTCGATCAGGCCCGGAGTTACTCCCGTTCGCTCGGCTCGCCGAAGTCGAACGCCGGCTGCCTTCCGGTCGGGCGGCCGGCGCCGGCCTCGAAGCCCGACACCGTGACCCCGAGCAGGCGCACGGGCTTGTCCAGTGGGAACAGGCCCCGCACCAGCGCGACGGCGGTCCCCGCCAGCGCCGCGCGGCCGGCGACCGGCTCGGCGGCGGTCCGGCTCCGCGTCAGCGTGCGGAAGTCGGCGTAGCGCACCTTCACCGTGACGGTCCGGCCGACGGCGCCCGTCCTCTCGCACCACCCCCATACCTCGTCGGCCAGGGCCTCAATCCCGGCCTCGACCTCGGCCGGGGTCTGCAGATCCCTGGGATAGGTAGTCTCGCTGCCGGCCGACTTCCGGGGCCGGTCGGGCCGCACCGGACGATGGTCCTCCCCGCGCGCGATGGCGTGGAAGTGCGCGCCGGCCTTGCCGAAGTGCGCCGTGAGGAAGGCCAGCGAGGCGCCCCGCAGGTCCCTGCCCGAGCGGATGCCGAGGCGCGCCATCTTCGCCGCGGTCGCCGGGCCGACGCCGTGGAGGCGCGAGACCTCCAGCCCCTCGACGAAGGCCGGACCCATCTCCGGGGTGATGACGAACTGCCCGTCCGGCTTCCGCTGCTCCGACGCGAGCTTGGCGAGGAACTTGTTGTAGGAGATGCCCGCCGAGGCGGTCAGGCCGGTCGCCTCCCGGATGCGCGCCCGGATCTCGGCGGCGACCCTCACCGCCGTCGGGATGCCCTTGAGGTTCTCCGTCACGTCGAGGTACGCCTCGTCGAGCGACAGCGGCTCGACGAGCGGCGTGTACTCCGCGAAGATCTCCCGGATCTGCCGCGACACCGCACGGTAGACGTCGAAGCGCGGCCGCACGAAGACCAGATGGGGGCAGAGGCGCATCGCCGTGCGCGACGGCATGGCGGAGCGCACGCCGAACCTGCGCGCCTCGTAGCTGGCGGCGGCGACCACGCCGCGCTCGCCGGAGCCGCCGACGGCGACCGGCAGCCCGCGCAGCGCCGGGTCGTCACGCTGCTCCACGGACGCGTAGAAGGCGTCCATGTCGATGTGGATGATCTTGCGGACCGGCGTCATCGCGGGGCGGGGGCGCGCAAGGACGAATTTTGCAAAGTCTACCACGCTCCGCCGCACGCGGCACTCCCCGACGTCTGAACTCTCGCCGATTGCGCCCGATCGCTGCGGCATGGTGTGCGCGATGGCGCTGGCCTACGGCTCGGCACCCGTGGAGTGGCAGTACGCGCTCCAGGATGACAGCGTGTGCGGACGCTACCGGCAGGCGCGCGTGCCCGGCGAGGTCGCCGAGGTCTTCGAGACGGTGAGCCCGCTGCCCAACCGGCCGCCGTCGTGGAACATCGCCCCGACCCAGGACGCGCTGGGGGTGCGCCGCCACCCGGAGACCGGCGCGCGCCACCTCGGCGCGCTGCGCTGGGGCTTGGTGCCGCGCTGGGTGAAGGATCCGAAGGCCACCCGCCAGCCGATCAACGCGCACGCCGAGACAGTTGCCACCTTGCCGATGTTCCGCGATGCCTTCGCGCGCGGGCGGCGCTGCCTCGTGCCGGCGGACGGCTTCTACGAGTGGCGCGCCGAAAGCGGCGGCGCGAAGCAGCCCTACACGGTCGCGTCGCGGAGCGGCGAACCGATGGCGCTGGCCGGGCTGTGGAGGGCTGGCG
>JADGHI010000424.1 GCA_019689515.1 Acetobacteraceae bacterium
CGGGTCGCTGTCACTGCGGCCCGTATAGGGCCTGCCGCGACCCGCGGCATCACGCGGATCGGAGTCGGAATAGCCGGTCCGAGGCCGCCCGCGCCCGGCCGGGTCACGCGGATCGGAATCGGAGTAGCCGGTACGGGGGCGCCCACGGCCCGCCGGGTCGCGGGGGTCGGAATCCGAATAGCCGGTGTGCGGCCGTCCGCGGCCCGCCGGATCGCGCGGATCGGAATCCGAATACCCGGTGTGAGGGCGGCCATAGCCGGCCGGGTCGCGCGGATCGCTGTCCGAATAGCCGGTCTGCGCCGGGATCAGCTTCGGCGCCGCGCCGCCCTGTGCCTCGGCGGTTCGCGGCGTGCCTGTCGTGGCGAGCGCCGCCGCGGCCGCCCCGCCGGCGCTTGCGATACGCAGCACCAGCAGCCGGCGGCCGAGCCGCGACCGGTCTTCCGTGTCGCTCATGCTTCGCGCGCTCGCCTTTCCTTGTCGGGGCGCCCTGTCAGTAGCCGCGCCGGCCGTTGCCAACGGGATCGCGCGGATCGGAATCCGTCAGCCCCGTGCGGCGCCAGCCGCCACGGCCGTTGCCAACGGGATCGCGCGGATCGGAGTCGGTGATCCCGGTGCCGCGGTGATAGCCGCCGCGGCCGTTGCCGACGGGATCGCGCGGATCGGAGTCGGTGATCCCGGTGCCGCGGCGATAGCCGCCGCGGCCGTTGCCGACGGGATCGCGCGGATCGGAGTCGGTGATCCCGGTGCCGCGGCGATAGCCGCCGCGGCCGTTGCCGACGGGATCGTTCGGATCGGAGTCGGTGATCCCGGTGCCCACCGGGCGATAGACCGACCCGCCTCGCCCTTGCCCGACGGCATCGTAGGGATCGGCGTCCGTCACGCGAGGGGGTGCCGCGACGGGTACGGGGACCGGGACGCAGGCGGGCAAGGCCGCAGCGGCCCCACCGAGCCCGGCAAGTCGGAACACCAACAGGCGTCTTCCGACTCTGCCCTTCTTCGAATCCTCCTCGGACATGCCGCCGCGACCGCTCCTCTTCGTTCGGTATGTGAAAGGTGCCACGATCGTGCACAACCTCTGGTGTTGCAAGTTTTAAGATCGCGACGAGGTGATAGGGGCCTGACAGGCCTGCGCGCGTGCCACGGGTGGGTGGAGGGAAGGCAGGGCGCGAAACCGCGCGGCTCCGAGAGCTTGGCCGTCAATGGCGCGGCACGGCACGAAGGCCAGCACCAGGACGCAGCCGAGGAGGGCCGGGCACCGTGACCACCGAATTCGTCCGCGTCACCGATGCAGACGGCAAACCCGCCATCTCACCAAGACGGCGATCGTGACGGTGCGCAGCCACTGGCGCCCGGACGGCGGGGAGGCGGTCCTGATCCACTTCGTCGGCGGCAACGCAATCGAGGTCGTGGCCCTGCTCAGCCAGCGGCGCGGCACGATGGGATAGCCCCGCCGCGACCGGCGGGCAGCACCGAGGCTTTGCCAGGCGACGGCGTTCCGGTGCACCCTCTCCTCGGCCTGGCGCATCACGCCCAGGACGGGAGGAAACGCAACACCGTGACTGCCAGCGCATCCCGGATGCGACCGCGCGTGCGGAGGCACAGGCCTCCGGCGTGCCGCTGGTGTGCCGCGTCTCCGCGACGGGCGGCCCTCGCCCGTGTCCTCCTGTCCGGCGTGCGCAGGCACCACAACACCGGAGCTAGGGAGGAGCAGGGCACAGCATGATCCAGCGCAGGAGGATTCTCGCGGCCACCGGGGCGGGACTCGCGCCGACGCTCACCGCGCCGCGGCTGGTGCGCGCCGAAACCCGCACGCCTGGCTGGCCCGACCGGCCGATCCGCTTCGTCATCACGGCTCAGGTCGGCGGCGTCTCCGACATCTTCATCCGCATCTTCGAGAACCGCCTGCGCGAGCGGCTCGGCCAGCCGGTCTGGATCGACGCGCGGCCAGGGGCGGGCGGCTCGGTCGGCGGCGCGGTGGTCGCGACCTCGACCGACAACCACACCATCATGATCAACCACATCGCGTCGCACGGGATCGGGCCGACCCTGCACAAGTCCCGGCTTTCCTTCGACCCGCTGCGCGACACGCCGGGCATCGCGCGCATCGCCTCGCTCCCCAACGTGCTGATCGTCAAGGGCGACGGGCCGGTGCGCGACCTCCAGGGCCTGATCGCCTACATCAAGGCCAATCCGCGCAGGGCGAACTTCTCCTCGGCCGGCGCCGGCACCTCCTCGCACCTCTCGGGCGTGCTGTTCGGGCAGAAGCTGGGGCTCGACCTGACGCACGTGCCCTACCGCGGCACCGCGCCCTCGATGGCGGCGGTGATGAATGGCGAGGTGCTGTTCGCCATCGACAACGCGCCGGCGAGCCGCCAGCAGGTGCTCGCGGGGATGCTCCGCGCGCTCGGCGTGAGCACGGCGCAGCGCGCCTCCACCATGCCGGAGCTGCCGACCTTGCAGGAGCAGGGCGTGCCGGATTTCGACGTCACCTCCTGGTATGGCGTCGCCGGCCCCGCCTCCATGCCGCGCCCGATCGTCGAGCGCCTGTCGGAGGAGTTCGTGGCCTGCGTGAACGACCCGCAGATCGCGCAGCGCCTCCGCGACTACGGGGCGGAGCCCTGGCCGCTCGGCGCCGACGGATACAACGCCTTCATGCGCGCCGAGGTGGCGCGCTGGGCGGAGGTGATCCGGATCTCCGGAGCGACGGCGGACTGAACGCCGCGCCGACCTGGCTCCGGCCGGGTCGGCGGCCATGGCACGCATGGTCTTTCCACCCGCATCCGCTCGCCGCGCCGCGGCGGGGCGCGCGGCGGCCCGCCCGATACCGGCCGGCCGGCACAGGCCACCCCGCCAACGCCGCATCTTCGCCACGCTCGTGCAATAGGCGGGCCGGGTGGTCGCTTCCGATCCCTCTCTCGCCCGCCGGGCCGTCTTCCTGCTGCTGGTCCTCGCCATCCTGGCGGGGCTGGTTGCGCTCGCCGTCGCGGCCCTGGCGCCGGGCGGGTGGAGCGCGGCGGAGGTCGCGATCCTCCTCTGCTACCTGGGCGCCGTCCCCTGGTCGGCGCTCTCCACCGCGAATCCGCTGATCGGCTTCGTCATCCGGATGGGCAGCCGCGACCCGCTCGGCACCGTGCTGCCAGCGCTGCGCGCGGCGCGCCCCCTCGGAGGCGTGCCGCGTCTCTCGACCGCAATCGCGGTCTGCGTGCGCAACGAGGACATGACGGCGGTCGTGCTGCCGCCCCTCGCGCGGCTCCTGGACGGGCTGGAAGCGGCCGGCGCGGGCCATCGCTTCGCCCTCTGGATCCTCTCCGACACCCAGGACCCCGCCCTGGCCGCGGCCGAGGAGGAAGCGGTGCGCGGCTTCGCGGAGGCGCGCGCCGGGCGGCCGATCCCGGTGCGCTACCGCCGCCGCGCCGAGAACGCCGGCTTCAAGGCCGGCAACCTCATGGACTTCCTCGACCGCCACGCCGCCGGCCACGAGCTGTTCCTGCCGCTCGACGCCGACAGCGAGATGAGCGCGGCGGCCGTGCTGCGCCTCGTTACCTGCATGGAGGCCGATCCCGCCCTCGCCGTCGTGCAGCCGCTGATCGCCGGACGGCCGGCGCGCGCCGCCTTCCCGCGGCTGTTCCAGTTCAACATGCGCCAGGGGATGCGGAGCTGGGCCACCGGCCAGGCCTGGTGGCAGGGCGACGAGGGCCCCTATTGGGGCCACAACGCGATCCTCCGCATCGAGCCCTTCCGCCGCCACTGCCGGCTGGAGACCCTGCCCGACGGCTCGCCCATCCTATCCCACGACCAGGTCGAGGCGACGCGCCTGCACGCCGCCGGCTGGAAGGTGCGGGTGCTGCCCGACGATACGGGAAGCCTCGAGGCCAATCCGCCGGCCATGCCGGAATTCCTCGCCCGCGACCGGCGCTGGGCGGCGGGGAACATGCAGTATCTCGCGCTGCTCCGGCAGCCGGGGCTGACGGCGATGGCGCGCTGGCAACTCGTGCAGGCGATCCTGCTCTTCGCCGCCGCGCCGCTCTGGTGCCTGATCCTGGTCCTCGCCGTGGCGAACGCGGCGAGTGGGGGCGGGGAGGGGACGCCGC
>JADGHI010000425.1 GCA_019689515.1 Acetobacteraceae bacterium
CGCAGGCGGCCCCCTGAACGCCCGTCCGGGCGGCCGGGGCGCCCCCGCTCGGCGCCGCCCCCATCCCCGCCGGACCATGCGGCGCGTCCCGGCCCTGTTGTTGACCGCCGTCCTGGTCCACGATTCCCTCCCGCGCAGCCGCATGGAGCCCGCACGCACATGACGCCGCCCGATCCCGTCAATCCCGCCGATCAGATCGTCCTCGGCGCCCTCTACGGCACCGACGCGATGCGCCGCGTGTTCGGCGAGACCGCCTATCTCCAGCGCATGCTGGACGTCGAGGCCGCGCTCGCCCGCGCCCAGGCGCGGCTCGGCATCATCCCCGAGGACGCGGCGCGCGCGATCACGGCGGCGGCGCGGGCGGAGCGGCTGGACCGCGCGGCGCTCGCAGCCGCGACGCGCAACACCGGCTATCCGGTGGTGGGGCTGGTGCGCCAGCTCAGCGCCCTGGCCGGCGCCGAGGGCGCGGGGCGCTGGACGCACTGGGGCGCGACGACGCAGGACATCATGGACAGCGCGCTGGTGCTGCAGATCCGCGACGCGCTCGACCTGATCGGACCCGATCTCGACGCGCTCTGCGCCGCGCTTGCCGCGCGGGCGCGCGAGCACCGCGACACGGTGATGGCGGGGCGGACGCACCTCCAGCACGCGCTGCCCGTGACCTTCGGCTACAAATGCGCGGTCTGGCTCTCGCCCCTGCTCACCATGCGCGAGCGGCTGGCCGAACTTCGCCCGCGCGTGCTGCGCGTGCAGTTCGGCGGCGCGGCGGGGACGCTCGCCTCGCTCGGATCGCGCGGCCTTGAGGTCGCGGCGGAACTGGCGCGCGAGCTGGGGCTCAGCGAGCCCGACATCACCTGGCACGTGGCGCGCGACGGGTTGGCAGAGGCGGTGTGCTGGCTCGGCCTGCTGTGCGGCGCGCTGTCGAAATTCGCGACCGACTTCATGCTGCTGATGCAGACCGAGGTGGCAGAGGCCGCGGAGCCGCACCAGGAGGGCCGCGGCGGTTCCTCCACCATGCCGCAGAAGCGCAACCCGATCGCCTGCGAATACGTGCTCGCCCAGTCGCGCGGCGTGCACGCGCTGGTGCCGCAGGTGCTGGCGGCGATGGCGCAGGACCAAGAGCGCGGCACCGGCCCCTGGCAGGCGGAGGCCCTCGCCATCCCGCAGGCCTTCCTGCTCGCCCATGGCGCATTGATGCAGACGCGCAGCATCGCCGAGGGGATGGTGGTGGACGCCGCGCGCATGCGGCGCAATCTGGAGAGCACCAGCGGGCTGATCATGGCGGAGGCGGTGATGATGGGCCTCGCACCCATGCTCGGGCGTGGCGAGGCGCATCACATCGTGAACCACGCCTGCGACGTCGCGCGGGCGGAAGGCGTGTCGCTTGCCGAAGCACTCGGTCGTGAGCCGGCGGTCGCATCGCGGCTCGATCCGGCGGCAATCGCGCGGCTGACCGATCCGGCGGGCTATCTCGGTGCGGCCGGCGCCTTCGTGGACCGCGTGCTGGCGCGCGCCACGGCGGTGTCCGTGTCACCCCGTTAACGACGCGGCGCGATCACGGCGGCGGCAGCGTACCTGCCGCGCCGGGCGAACCCGGTGGGCCAATCGGCCCGCCCTTTCCCGCATGCCCGAGCGCCTCGCGCAGAACCTGCGCGGCAAGCGAGGCGGCGAAGGGCTTGGCGAGGAAACGGGCGCCGGGCACCGCGCGCTGCTCCGCCATCGCGCCGTACCGCCCGGAGGCATAGACCACCGGCAGATCGGGCCGCAGCACGCGCGCCGCGTGAGCGAGGGCGTAGCCGTCCGCCACGCCCGGCAGGTTGATGTCCGTCAGCATCGCGAGGATCTCGCGCCGCGTCGCAAGCAGCCCGAGCGCGGCGAGCGCATCGCCCGCCTCGAGCACTCTGAATCCCGCGTCCGATAACCCGTCGACCAGGGTCAGCCTGACCAGGAAATCGTCCTCGACAACCAGCAGGACCGGCTGGTCCTGCCCCGCATCATCCGCGTCTGGCATGTTCGCTTCACCCACCTCGCCAAGAATAGGCAGGCGATGCGGCGGCCCTAGCGCGAGGGGCGTGACGTTGCCGTGAACCGGCGGCCTCGTGATCGGCACCGCCCGCCGTCGCCGGTGCGGTGCCAGCGCGGCGCTGCGCTGAGGAGGGTCAGCGCTCCGCGCCGGCCTCTGCGAGTTCAAGGAGGGCCCTGCCGTTGCGGCGCAAGCGCGCCATCGAGGTCTCACCGCCGCAGCCCGCACCGTCGAGCACCGCCGCACGGCCCGGCGGCATGGTCGTCTCCATCTTGGCGCGCACACGGCAGACCACGCGCGCCGAGCTCTGTGGCGATCCACCGTGCCAGCGGATCAGCGCACGCGTCCAATCGCCGGTGCGCTCGTAGTGCTTGCGCAGATAGCGCGCCGCCCAGTCCGCAGCGGCGACGGGATCGAGCGGCCAGTCGCCGCGCCGCGCATGCACGCCCGCGTTCACCTGCACGCAGCCGGCCATCACCGCCGTGCGGCCGAGCGCGTTCCAGTACAGCCGCTGCGCCTCCTCGCGGCTCGAGGGATAATACGCGCGCCCGCCGATGTTCAGCGCGTAGGCGTGCAGCCCGCTCTCGTTGAGCGCCATGGCGACGAGCAGGCCTTCGGGGATGTCGTGCGCGCGCTCCGCGGCGCGGACGGCTTGGAGGCAGGCGGCACGCGGCGAGGCTGCCGCGGCGACGCGACGCTCCTGCGAGGATTGCGCGAATGCGGGAAGGACGGATGCCGAAGCGAACACCGTGCCGGCGACGATCGCGCAACACCACATCGTGCCGCGCGCAGGTTGTCTTCCTGCACCTGCGGCACGCACTTTCATCCCGTTGCACCGGGCGCCCCGCGGCAACGCGCACGGGCACGCCGCATCCCGTCGCCGGCGCGGGGGCACCGGCGTTCCGTTCGCGGTCGTCATGGAAACGACTCGCTAGCACGATCGCAACGCCATGCAAAGAAATTCGTCAGCGGCAATCCGCGTCACATTGTCGCCATGATTCTGTCGTTGCGCGCAGCACGTGCGTGTGTGTCCGCGCAGGTCACCGCACGCTGCATACGCGATGCCATTGCATGAAGCTGCATCGCTTGCACTGCGCACGCGCACGACACGCGCGGTGCTCACACGCGCATCCACCGCACAGGCGTGTTGCGCCGCGTGATGGCATGTGCGGCATGCCGGATGGTGCCGTCATCGTCCTTCATCCCGCGCTGCGCGGATGGGCGTGCATGCGAACGCGCATCGGATGCGAGACACCAAGCCGCGCGCGCATCGTGCGGAGCGATGCCGTACGCGATGTACCAGACCACGCGCCGCGATGATCACTCCCCTTCCGGTGGCGAACGAATCGGATGCCAGGCTGCACTCGCTCGCCACCGGAACGACGCCTGAGGCGTGCTCCGCGGTGGCGCGGTTGCGAACGCGGTCGAGCAGAAAACCTGCACACCAAGCGATCGCCGCCGCCGCTGGCGCATGCGGAGGCGCAACCGTCCGGCACCCGCCCTCGTTCGTTTCCGACGGCGATCAGGGGGCCGCTGCACGCCAGCAACCGGGAATGATCCACCGATGCCCGATCCGATGACGAAGCTGATGGTCGATCAGCTACGCGATGCTACAGCGCGGAGAGGCAGGCGCTGCGCGCGATGCCGCGCATGATGCGGCACGCCACCGCGCAGCCGCTCAAGCATGCGATCCAGATGCACATCGAACAGACCGAAGGCCGGATCGAGCGCCTCGAGCGCGCGCTCGACCAGCTCGGCGCCCCCCCGGCCGCAAGTTGTGCGAGGGCATGCGCCGCCTGATCGAGGAAGCACAGGCGGAGACGGAACAGCACGACAAGGGACCGCTGATGGACGTGCGCATCACCGCCGCCGCCCAGCGCATTGAGCACTACGAGATCGCCGCCTGCGGCACCATCATCGCGCTGGCCAAGGCCGCCGGTGAGCAGCAGCTAGCAGACCTCCCGATCCGTAAGCGTGCACTGACGGCTACGGCGTCGGCGGCTTGACGCGGCTCAGGTGACGTCGGGCCGCAGGTTCCATGGCGCGAGTTCACCGATGCGGTTGA
>JADGHI010000426.1 GCA_019689515.1 Acetobacteraceae bacterium
AAGAGACCGGCCGGATCCCGTCCGCCGTGCCCGGGGGATCACCCCGCGCATCCGCCGCCGCGGCGGCGTCCCGCGCCGCGCCCAGGAGGCCCTCCGCCGTCGCGCCCCGATCTGGCCAGGTCAGCGGCTTCACTGCCGCGTCCACCACGAACCCGGCAAGGTCACGCGGGTTGCTCGAATGGAGTAGCGGAACGAGGGGGCGGGTCCCCACTCCGGCGCCTTGGGCCGCGAGCGTCCGGCCGAACGCCTCCATCTGCTCGGGCACGCCGATCGCTGGCGGCGCAAGGTCGAACGGGTCGGCGGTCCTCCGCGTGCAGTTGATCCCGGACGGCACGCAGGTGGCCGCGGCGCGCCGCAGACCGCCGCGCGGCGCGTCCCTGCCCGCGGCCGGGAGACCGCGGAAGTGACGCGCCGCTGCCCTCCCGCGTGCCAGCGGCAGGCTGAGGGAGCAGCGGGCGCCAGCCGGGCCATGCACCGGCACCACGGCAGGGCAGCCAATGCGCCGCAAGCTTCGTCGGCCCGGCGGTGTCGCGCTTGGTTGCGGTGTGGTGACGAGTTCCATCCTGTACGGCTGATTCGGCAGGGTGTGTCCTATGGAACGGTTCCGTGACACGGGCGGAGGCGGTGGCGCTCCGGCGGGGCTCGGCAGGGCGGCATCACGCTCACGCGACCATGCGGGTGCCCTAACACCCTTTTCCGCTGCCGGATGCAACCAATTGTTGCGCTGCGGGAGCCGGGGGCCGCTCCGGCGCGCCCTCCAGCCCCACCGCCCGGGCCCGCCGGAGCTTGCATCCGGGGGGCGAATCGCGGGAGATGCCGCTGGCATGGACATTCCCCCTTCCGAGGCCGCGCAGGGCGGCCGTTCCGCTGCCGGGACGCTGCAACGCTGGCTCACCGGCCCGCGCTTCGCCGGCCTGCCGGCGCCGGCCGAGGCCGCGCCACGCCTGTCCTTCGAATTCTTCCCGCCGCGCACCGAGGCGCTGGAGCAGCAGCTCTGGGCCGCGATCCGCCGCCTGGAGCCGCTGGCCCCGCGCTTCGTCTCGGTCACCTACGGCGCCGGCGGCTCGACGCAGGAGCGCACCCACGCGACGGTCGTGCGCATCCTGCGCGAGACGACTCTGACGCCGGCGGCGCACCTGACCTGCGTCGGCGCCTCGCGCGCCGAGGTGGACGCGGTGGCGCGGCGCTACTGGGAGGCCGGGGTTCGGCACATCGTCGCGCTGCGGGGCGATCCGCCCGCCGGCCAGACCCGCTACGAGCCGCATCCGGAGGGCTATGCCTACGCCGTGGATCTCGTGGCAGGGCTCGCGCGCGTCGCGCCCTTCGAGATCTCGGTCGCCGCCTATCCGGAGACCCATCCGGCGGCGCTGTCGCCCGAGCAGGATCTCGACAACCTGAAGCGCAAGATCGACGCCGGGGCGACACGGGCGATCACGCAGTACTTCTTCGACACCGACATTTATCTGCGCTTCCTCGACCGCTGCCTGGCGGCGGGGATCACGGTGCCGGTGGTGCCGGGCATCCTGCCGGTGTCGAATTTCGCGCAGGTGCGGAAGTTCAGCGCGATGTGCGGCGCCTCCATCCCGGCCTGGATGCCGCGGCTGTTCGAGGGGCTGGAGGAGGACCCGGAGACGCGGCGCATGGTCGCGGCCGTGGTCGCGGCCGAGCAGGTGCGGCTGTTGCAGGCGAACGGGGTGGACGAGTTCCACTTCTACACCCTGAATCGGGCAGATCTGACCTACGCGATCGCGCATCTGCTCGGGGCACGGCCGGTGCGGGTTGAGGCATCCGCCGCGCCATCGCCGGGCGGCGGCGGGTAGGCCCCGCGGGGCGCGGTGCGCCGTGGCGGCGCTGCCCGAGATCCGCGAGGCCGAGGCGACGGGCGGGATCGCCGAGATCTACGCCGGGCTGCGCGCCGCGATCGGCATTCCGCTGGTCAACCTGATCTACCGGCACCTTGCCACCCGTCCTGGCGTCCTGCCCTGGGTGTGGGGGGCGATTCGCGGCTGTGCCTCCGCGCCCGCCCTGGAGGCGGGGCGGGCGCGGATGGCTGAGGCGGTGCACGCGCAGGGGCTCGGCGCACGGCTCGCGGCGGCGCTGGCGCTGGACGATCCCGGGCGCGAGGTCCGCGCGCTGGTCGAGGCGTACAACCGCGGCAACGCCATGAATCTGCTGCTGCTGACCACGCTGCGGCGCCATCTGGCGGGCGAGGCGGGCGGCGGCCCCGTGGCGGCAGTAGCGGTGCCTGCGCGGCAGGGCCCAGCCCCTGCGCCGTTGCCGCCGATCCCACGCCTCGATGCGCTGCCGCCTGCGGTTGCCGCCGAGGTCCGGGCCCTGGCTGCGCTGCATGGCGCGGAGGCCGGCGGCGTGGTCCCGAGCCTCTACCTGCACCTCGCGCTCTGGCCGGCGGTGTTGCCGCCGCTGCGGGCGGCGCTTGCGCTGCTCTTCGCGGACGGCACGGTAGCGCGCGCCCGCGACGCCGCCTGCGCCGTGGCAGAGGTGACGGCGGCGGAGCTGCTGCCGGCGCTCGGCCGCCCACCCGCGCCCTTCCCGGAGGCGCATCGCGCCGCGACGCTCGCGGTACTGGAGACCTTCACCCGCCAGATCATCCCCGCGATGGTGCCGATCGGCGTGGCGCTGCACGAGGCGCTGCCGCGGGCGACGTGACGGTTTCCGGCTTGCTTTAGCCGGGGACTATTCCTCCGTCGCCGTCGTTCGACGGTGGCTGCGCGCATCGCAACAGTGCGTCGTTGGCGACCGGCGTGATCGGCGTGAAGTCGCGATGCGTGATCCACTCGGGCCGTGCCGGCTTCCGCGTCAGCTAGACGATCTTGCGCGACAGGGCGTGATGTTCAGCGCCAAGCCGTGCACCAGGTTGCCGTGGAGCATCAGCATCTCGCCCGGGTTGCCGGTCGGCGCGATGGTCCCGTCTTCCTCCACCAGCCTCGTCACCGTCGCCTCGCGCAGGACGGCGACCTCCTCAGGCGAGAACCGCCAGCCCTCCGCGTGGAACCGCTGCATCTCGGCATTGGTGAGCCGCATCGGGATGCCTTCTGTGATCGCCCGTCCCCTCAGGCGGGGGCACCGCCGCGGAGCCGATCATAGACCGGCCGCAGCAGGAATGGATTGAGGAACAGCGGAACCTGGAACAGCGCGAGGAACAGCAGGATGTCCGGCTCCGTCGCCGCCGGGAGCACTGCGAGATAGAGCGCGGAGTTGCGGTTGCCGGCGACCAGCCCGGCGGACAGGGCGAGGTGCCGGCCAAGCGGCGCGAAGACGAGGGCGGTCACGAGGTTCAGCCCGAAATTCGCGAGGAAGGCGAGGGCCAGCCCGCCCGCGACCCAGAGCGGCTCGGCCAGCAGCCGGGTCTGGACGCCGTCCATCACCGCGACGCCGAACACGCACACCGTCAGCACCGCCGCCCCGTCCACCGCGGCGCCCCAGCACTCCAGGCGCTCCGGCCCGGCCAAGCGGCGGATCGCCAGGGAGGCGAGCAGCGGCAGTCCGACCACCAGGGCCAGGCGCAGCATCAGCGCCCCCACCGGGATGGCGAGATCGAGCCCGAGCAGCCCAAGCGCCAGGGGCGGCGCGGTGAAGGGCACGAGCAGGGTGGAGAGAACCACCAGCACCAGTGCGATCTCCGCGTCCAGCCCGACCAGCCGCGCGAAGGCCGGCGCGGCGGTGATCGCGCAGCCGGCCGAGATCACCACCACCCCCGCGCCGAGCGGCCCGTCGAGGCCCGCGAGTCGCGCCAGGCCATGCGCCAGCACCGGCGCGGCGAGCATCATCCAGGCCAGCATCGAGGCGATCAGCACGGGGCGCCGCAGCAGCGCGGCCAGCCGCGCGAAGTCGATGCGCAGCAGCACCAGCGTCAGCAGCGCCGCCACCACCGGCGTGACCAGCGCGCGAGCCGCAGCGGCGAGGGGCGGGACCGCAAACCCGACCACGACGCTGAGGGCCAGCAGCACGCTGCCGTGCCGGGCAGCCCATTCGAGGAAACGGCGGATCATGGGCGATGAGCGGCGACGGCGATGGTTGGAGGAGTTCGCGTGCCGTTCTATATCGCCCCTCGTGTCCGCGCCAACCA
>JADGHI010000427.1 GCA_019689515.1 Acetobacteraceae bacterium
GAAGAGGTGGGCGTAGTTGGGGGCGGGGCTGGTCATGACGTGGCGCGGTCCTTGGACGTTCTTTGGCGGATTCGAAAAACGGGCTCGCCCGCGCCGGGCCTCGTGATCCTGACGGCGCCGCCGCGTCGGCGGAGGAGCGCGCGCCACTCACCGGCGGAATGCCGGCCGATTGACCCGGCCCCCTTCCCCGCACTCTGCCGGTCCGTCGGGACGCCGGCAACCCTCGGCGGTGTCGGCGGACAGGCGGATGGGCGCGCGAGCGGCGCGCGGATCGGCTATGCTGCGGCGCCACCGGCGCCGCGAGAACGCCGAACCAGGGAGCTCACCCCATGATCTTCCGTCAGCTCTTCGACCCCGTCTCATGCACCTATACCTACCTCCTCGCCAGCCGCCGCGGGGGAGAGGCGCTGATCATCGACCCGGTGCTCGAGCGCGTGGACCGCTACCTCCAGCTCATCGAGGAGCTGGACCTCAGGCTGGTCAAGGCGGTGGACACGCATCTGCACGCGGACCACATCACCGGCCTCGGCGCGCTGCGCGACCGGACGCGCTGCATCACGGTGATGGGCGAGCAGAGCGGCGTGGACGTCGTCTCCATGCGCGTGCGCGACGGCGAGACGCTGGAGATCGAGGGGATCACTCTCGGCGTGATCTACACGCCCGGGCACACCGACGACTCCTACTGCTTCACCCTCGCCGACCGGGTCTTCACCGGTGACACGCTGCTGATCCGCGGCACGGGGCGCACGGACTTCCAGAACGGCGACCCGCGCGCGCAGTACGAGTCCATCTTCCACCGCCTGCTCAAGCTGCCGGACGAGACGCTGGTCTACCCCGCGCACGACTACAAGGGCGACACGGTCAGCACCATCGGCGAGGAACGCGCGCACAACCCGCGCCTACAGGTCCGCTCCGTCGAGGAATACGTGGACCTGATGAACAACCTGAAGCTCTCCAATCCGAAGATGATGGACGTGGCGGTCCCGGCGAACATGCGCCAGGGCCTCAACCAGGAGGAGGTGGCGCGGCGCGGCTGGGCCGTGGACGCGGAGCAGGTGATCGCCCTGCTCGACCGCCGCGACGTGACGCTGGTGGACCTGCGCGAGCGTGGCGAACGGGAGCGGCACGGTGCGATCCCCGGCGGGCTGCACGTCCCCTACCAGTACCTGCAGGAGAGCATCCGCCCCGGCGGTGTGCTCTACGAACTCGCCGCCGCGACCGGCAAGCGCCTGGTGTTCTACTGCGCCTTCGGCGAGCGGTCGGCGATGGCGGTGCAGGCGGCGCAGGATGCGGGCCTCACCACCGCCTGCCACCTCCAGGGTGGCATTGCGGCATGGAGGAACGCAGGCGGGCCGATAGCGGCCTGAGTCTTTGGCCGGCAAGCAACCGGCCGGCGGCGAGGGGCCCCGCCGCCGGCCGGTGAGAGCAGTGCCGTGTCGGCCCGGCGAGCCCCGTTTCGGGGCAGTCAAGCCGACGCGGCCCTCAACCGCTGAAGATCAGGCCGCTTCGGCGGTCGCCGGCTCCAGCGCCTCCAGTACCCTCGGCGGCGACATGGGCAGGCTGTAGAAGCGCCGGCCGGTCGCCCTGTACACGGCGTTCGAGACCGCCGCGAGCGGCGGCACGATCGGCACCTCGCCGACGCCGCGCACGCCTTGCGGGTGCTTCGGATTCGGCACCTCGATGATGACCGTGTCGACCATCGGCACATCGGAGCAGACGGGCATCCGGTAGTCGAGGAAGCCCGCATTATCGACCTTGCCGTTCCGGTCGTAGACGTACTCCTCGCTGAGCGCCCAGCCGATGCCTTGCACGGCTCCGCCCTGCATCTGGCCCTCGACATAGCTCGGGTGGATCGCCCGGCCGACATCCTGGATGACGGTGTAGCGCACGACGCGGACGATCCCGGTCTGCGGGTCCACCTCGACATCGCAGATATGCGTCCCGAAGCCGCCCTCCGCGCCGGTGGTGTTGAGCTGGACGCCGGCACCGATCGGGCCGCCCGTCTGGCTGGCCTTGGCGGCGATCTCGGCGAGGCTCAGCGGCGGGAACTTGCCCGCGTTGTCACCGGCGGGGCGGGCCTCGCCGTTCTCCCACTTCACCGCCTCGGGGTCGATGCCCCAGATCTTCGCCGCCCGTTCGCGGAGCTGCGTGATCACCTTCTCGGTGGACTGCGTGACCACCATGGCGGAGGCGAAGGTGACGCGGCTGCCGCCCGTCAGGTTGCTGAAGCCGATCGTGCTCGTATCGCCGATCAGCACGTTCACCCTGCGGTAGTCGATGCCGAGCAGCTCGGCCGTGATGTTGGCGATCGAGGCGCGCGAGCCGCCGATGTCGGGATGGCCCGTGATCACCACCACGTTGCCGTCCTCGGTGATGTTGACCTGGGCGCTCGACTCCCCGCCGGCGTTGAACCAGAAGCCGCTGGCGACGCCGCGCCCCTGGTTGGGGCCGAGCGGCGCCCGGTAGTGCGGGTGTTCCATCGCGGCCCGCACCGTCTCCTCGTAGCCGATGCGCGGATAGGTCGCGCCGTAGGCGGCCTTCGTGCCCTCCTTCGCGGCGTTCTTCAGACGGAGCTCGAGCGGGTCCATCTTCAGGGCCTCGGCCAGCTCGTCGAGCACGCACTCGACCGCATAGGCCCCGATCGGCGCGCCCGGCGCGCGATAGGCGGCGACCTTCGACCGGTTGGAGACGACGTCGTAGCCGACGGAATGCACGTTCGGGATGTCGTAGGGCGCGAAGGAGCAGCCGGCCGCGCCGCGGATCGGCGAGCCCGGGAACGCGCCCGCCTGCAGGTAGAAGGTGCCCTTCGCGGCGACGATCTTGCCGTCCTTGGTCGCGCCGATCTTGACCGTGCTGAAGGAGCCCGAGGTCGGTCCCGTGGCGCGGAACACCTCCTCCCGCGTCATCTGCATCTTGACGGGGCGGCCCGACTTGCGCGCCAGCACCAGGGCCACCGGCTCAAGGTAGATGATGGTCTTGCCGCCGAACCCGCCGCCGATTTCCGCCGGGATGGCGCGGATGTCGCTCTGCGGGATGCCCGTCAGGTAGGCGCACATCGCGCGCACCATGAACTGGCCCTGGCTCGAGCTCCAGATCGTCGCCTTGCCGTCCGACGAGACGCTCACGACGCAGGCGTGCGGCTCGATGTAGCCCTGGTGGACGGGCTTGGTCCGGAAGCTGCGCTCGATGATGACGTCCGCCGCGGCGAAGCCGGCCTCGACGTCGCCGAGCTTGTGCTCGAGCTTACCGGCGATGTTGGACGGCTTGCCTTCGAACTTGATGAAGTCGTGCAGGATCGGGGCGTCGGGCTTGATCGCGTCCTCGACGTCGATGACCCAGGGCAGGACCTCGTACTCGACCTCGATCAGCTTGCAGGCTTCCTCCGCGATCCGCTGCGAGGTGGCCGCGACCGCCGCGACCGGGTGCCCCGGGAACAGGACCTTGTCGCGCGCCATGATGTTGCGCGACATCCATCGCATGTCCTGGATTCCCAGCGGGACCGGCGTCTCGACCGGGAACTCCACGAGGTCCTTGCCGGTCATGACCGCCTTGACGCCCGGCAGCGCCTCGGCCTTCGCGGTGTTGATGGACTTGATCCGCGCATGGGGATGCGGGCTGCGCAGGATCTTGCCCCAGATCATGCCCGGCATGGCGCCGTCGGCGGCGTAGGCGGCACGTCCCGTGACCTTGTCCACGCCGTCGGGCCGGATGGTGCGCTTGCCGATCCACCGGTACTGCATGGTCTCGTCGTTCATCGCGCCGCCTCCCTCATCTCCGCGGCCGCGTCCAGGACCGCGCGGACAATCTTGTCGTAGCCCGTGCACCGGCAGAGGTTGCCGGCCAGCCAGTAGCGCACCTCGGTCTCGGTCGGGTCCGGGTTGCTGTCGAGCAACGCCTTCGCCGCGACCAGGATGCCCGGCGTGCAGATCCCGCATTGCAGCGCCGCGTGCTCAAGGAATTTCCGCTGCAGCGGGTGCAGCCGGTCGCCCTGGGCCATGCCCTCGATGGTGCCGATGCTCCGCCCTTCCGCCTCGGCCGCCAGCATCAGGCAGCTGCAGACCAGGCGGCCGTCGACCGTGATG
>JADGHI010000428.1 GCA_019689515.1 Acetobacteraceae bacterium
TGCATTTCGTCGGCTTCTTCTGTTGTGTATAAGAGCCCGCGCGCGCGGGGGGCGGGCCCGGGCCGAGGGAGGCCTACTCCTCCCCCGCCATCTCCCGCCGGCGGCGGATCGCCGCGCCGAGGATGTCGCCGAGCGAGGCGCCGGAGTCGGTGGAGCCGTACTCCTTCATCGCCTCCCGCTCCTCGTCCACCTCCTTGCCCTTGATGGTGAGGGTCAGGCGGCGGGCAGCGCGGTCGATCGCGGTGACCTTGGCGTCCACCTTCTCGCCCACGGCGAAGCGGTCGGGGCGCTGGTCGGCGCGATCCTTGGCGAGCTCGGCGCGGCGGATGAAGCCGGTGAGCACGTCATCGACCTTCACCTCGATGCCGTTGCTCTCGATCTTGCTGACCACGCAGGTGACGATGTCGCCCTTGTGGATGCGATCGAGCACCTCGGCCGCCGGGTCGGCCTGGAGCTGCTTGATGCCGAGAGAGATGCGCTCCTTCTCGACATCCACGTCCAGCACCTTGGCCTTGACGATGTCGCCCTTGCGGTAGCGCTGGATGGCGACCTCGCCCGGCTCGTCCCAGGACAGGTCGGACATGTGCACCATGCCGTCGAGGTCCGGGCCGACGCCGACGAACAGGCCGAACTCGGTGATGTTGCGGATCTCGCCCTCGATCACGCTGCCCGGCGGGTGCGCCTCGAGGAACAGCTCCCACGGGTTGCCCTGAGCCTGCTTCAGGCCGAGCGAGATGCGGCGCTTCGGCTCGTCCACATCGAGGATCATCACCTCCACCTCCTGCGAGGTCGAGACGATCTTGCCCGGATGGACGTTCTTCTTGGTCCAGCTCATCTCCGAGACGTGGACCAGGCCCTCGACGCCCGGCTCCAGCTCCACGAAGGCGCCGTAGTCGGTGATGTTCGTCACCCGGCCGGTGAAGCGCGCGCCCACCGGGTACTTCAGCGCCACGCCGTCCCACGGGTCGGCCATGAGCTGCTTCATGCCGAGGCTGATGCGCTGGGTCTCCGGGTTGAACCGGATCACCTGCACCTTGACCTTCTGGCCGATCTCCAGCGCCTCGGACGGATGGTTGATGCGCCGCCAGGCGATGTCGGTGACGTGCAGCAGCCCGTCCACGCCGCCGAGGTCCACGAAGGCGCCGTAGTCGGTGATGTTCTTCACCACGCCGTCGAGGATCATGCCCTCCTTCAGGCCCTGGACCAGCTCGGCGCGCTGCTCGGCGCGCGTCTCCTCCAGCACGGCGCGGCGGGAGACGACGATGTTGCCGCGCGCCCGGTCCATCTTGAGGATCTGGAAGGTCTGCGGCGTGCCCATCAGCGGCGTGACGTCGCGCACCGGGCGGATGTCCACCTGGCTGCCCGGCAGGAAGGCGACGGCGCCGCCGAGGTCCACGGTGAAGCCGCCCTTCACGCGGCCGAAGATCGTGCCCTGCACGCGCTGGTTGGCCTGGAACGCCTTCTCGAGGTTGGTCCAGGCCTCCTCGCGCCGCGCCTTCTCGCGCGAGAGGACGATGGAGCCGTCGCGGTCCTCGTAGCGCTCGACGAAGAGCTCGATGATGTCGCCCGGCTTGACCTCGGCCTTCTGGCCCGGCGGGGCGAATTCCTTGAGGGGCACGCGCCCCTCGCTCTTCAGCCCGACGTCCACGACCGCGTAGTCGTCATCGACGCGGACCACTCTTCCGGTGACGACCGTTCCGGCGAAGCCGGTATCCGGGCCGAGGGTCGCGTCGAGGAGGGCGGCGAAATCCTCTCCGCCCGGCGGAGGAGCCGCAGGGTCGCGGTCGCGGGTGGCGAGGCGGGTGGCGGATGCCATGTGGTTCGTTGTTTCCTGATGGCCCGCCGCAAGCCTGCGGCGGACGGGTCCTGCGCCCCCGGCGCCGTCTGTCGCGCCGGGCACGTCTTGGCAACGGCGCCGTCCCCCTCCTCGGGGGATGACCGGCCGCAGCCCTGTGGTTGCAGACGGAAAGGCGGCCCGTCCCGGCCGGCACGCCAGGCGCCCGGCGCATTCGATGCCCCGATGCGTCCAACAGCGACGGCGCGGCCTCACAGCCGCGCGCCCCCATGACCGGCACCTAAGACCGCGCGCCGGGAAACGCAAGGGGCTGCGCTCGGGTATCCGCCGGCTTTGCATCGGCCGGCACGCGGATCACGGTACCGGCCTCCACCGGGGCGAGCGGTTGGGGCGGGATTCGCCGGCGGCTGGTGCATCAACCGGCCCACACACCGCCCGGCCGGCCGGTCACGCCGCGCCGGCGAGCCGCTCCCGGACGATCGCCAGCGCCCGCGCGAAGGCCGCGTCGGCATCGAGCGACGTGGTGTCCAGCACCACCGCATCCGCCGCGGGCCGCAGCGGGGCGGTGGCGCGGTTCCGGTCCTGCGCGTCGCGGGCCAGCACCTCGCTCAGCACCTGGCCCGGATCGGCGGCGACGCCGCGCGCGCGCAGCTCCAGCAGGCGCCGGCGCGCGCGCTCCTCCGGCGCGGCGTCCACATAGAGCTTCACCGTCGCGTCGGGAAAGACCACCGTGCCGATGTCGCGCCCGTCCATGACCGCGCCGCGGTCGCGCGCGAAGCTTCGCTGCCAGTCCAGCAGGGCGGCACGCACGGCGGGGATGGCGGCGACGGCGCTCGCCGCCATGTCGGCCTCGGGACCGCGCAGGTCGGGGCGCCGCAGATCGTCCTCGGTCAGCGACCGTGCCTCGGCCTCGGCCAGCACGGCGTCGCGCGGGTCGGCGCCGCGGTCCAGCACGCGCCGCCCGACCGCGCGGTAGAGCAGCCCGGTGTCGAGATGCGGCAGGCCCAGCGCCTCGGCAAGCCGCCGCGCCAGCGTGCCCTTGCCCGCCGCGGCGGGCCCGTCCACGGCGATCACCAGCGAGCGCGAGCGGCCCGCCGCCCCGGCTGGCCGAGGCTGCGCCGGACCCTCCTCACCCCCGCCGGCGCCGGGCCGCGGCGCGCCGCCGCTACCGCCGCTCATGGCGGCGCGATCGGTCCGCCTTCCTGCGGGCCGGACCGCTCGCCGCCGGCCGCCAGGCGGTTCATGAGCCCGGCGAAGTCCGGGAAGCTGGTGTCGATGAAGGCCGAGTCGTCCACCGCCACCGGCGCGCGCGAGGCAAGCCCCAGCACCAGCGCGCTCATCGCGATGCGGTGGTCCATGTGCGTCGCCACCGTCCCGCCGCCTGGCGGCGGGCCGCCAAAGCCGTGCACCAGCAGATCGTCGCCCTCGATCGTGGCGCGCACGCCGTTCGCCTCGAGCAGCGCCGCGGTGGCGGAGAGCCGGTCGCTCTCCTTCACCCGCAGCTCGGCGAGGCCGCGCATGCGCGTCACGCCGGAGGCGCAGGCCGCGGCGACGGCGAGGATCGGGTACTCGTCGATCATGCTCGGCGCGCGCGCGGGCGGCACCTCCACGGCGCGCAGTGGCGCATATTCCGCCACCAGGTCGCCGACCGGCTCGCCACCCTCCACACGCTCGTTCTCGACGCGTAGCGCCGCGCCCATCTCGCGCAGCGTGGCGAACAGGCCGGTGCGCAGCGGGTTCAGCCCGACATTCTCCACCACGACGCGCGAGCCCGGGACCAGCAGCGCCGCGACCAGCGGGAAGGCGGCCGAGGAGGGATCGCCCGGCACACGCACCGCCGCGGCGACCAGCTCCGGCTGGCCGTCGAGCTCGACCACCCGCCCTTCGGGCGTGTCCTCGACGCGCACCGTCGCGCCGAAATGGCGCAGCATGTTCTCCGAGTGGTCGCGCGTCGGCTCCGGCTCGACCACGCGGGTCGTGCCGGGCGCGCAGAGGCCGGCGAGCAGGCAGGCGCTCTTCACCTGGGCGCTCGCCACCGGCAGGCGGTAGTCGAGCGGCAGCGGATCGGCCGAACCCTCGATGGCGAGCGGCAGGCGCCCGCCCTCCCGCGCGGCGAAGCGCGCGCCGGTCCGCGAGAGCGGCTCGATCACCCGCCGCATCGGCCGCCGCCGAAGCGAGGCGTCGCCGGTCATCACCGCGAACAGCGGATGCCCGGCGAGCAGGCCGCAGAGGAGCCGCGCGGCGGTGCCGGAATTGCCCATGTCGAGCACGTCCCCGGGCTCGAC